>CAZOJH010000001.1:0-19426 GCA_964580125.1 uncultured Candidatus Saccharibacteria bacterium
TAGCGGGAGCAATCCTATGGAGGTTCAAATCCTCTCCCAGGCACATTATGTTATATACACGTAAAGGAGACAACGGAACCACAAAAATATTTGGCTGTGATCAGAGACTTTCGAAAAGTTCAGCGATTGCCGAGGCGTTGGGGGTACTAGACGAGACAAATTCCTTTCTGGGAATTGTCAGGGCCAAATTGGCAGAGAGAAATATTACCTTATACGTGAGTGGTACGGAACACGCCGGCGATCTTGTGCAAGATATGCAGGAAAACCTTTTTACCATTCAGGCCGAGGTAGCTGGGGCTGATAAAATGATCGGTGGAGAAAAAATAAAAGAAGTAGAAGACCTGATTGCCAGCATTGAAAAGGAAATTCCGTCAGTCACTACCTTTATTATTCCTGGCGCATCCATTGAATCTGCCGAACTGGATTTTGCGCGGACCATGGTGCGTCAGGCGGAGAGGAGAGTGGTGGCCGTGGCGGAAGAAAGCATGGTTAAGATTTCTCCGAATACCCTGGCTTATCTTAACCGCCTATCCAGTCTCTTGTATGCTCTGGCTAGACTTTCCGCCTATAAAAGTGGTATAAATGAGTCTGCTCCTAGCTATAAATAGGGAATCACTAAGATTTCTGAATCTTTCAGAAGTTGTTTTAATAACAATATTTTGGTATACTTAGTTAATGATTACTAAGTGTATAAACTGTGATAAGTCTTTCTATACCAAACCATCTTGGGTAAAAAACGGCGGTGGAAAATATTGTTCACTTTCTTGTAAATATAGTGGTTCAAGAGAGGGAAGGGATATCCCTTGTTTTGTCTGTGGTAAGGTTGTTTACCATCCGAAAGGACGCATAGCTAAATCTAAAAGTAAAAAATATTTTTGCAGTAAATCTTGTCAGACAATTTGGAGAAATTCTTATTTTATTGGTAAAAAACATAAAAATTATAAGGATGGACGATCCACTTACCGCGATGTTTTGACTAGAAATAAGGTCAAGGCAGTTTGTCTACTTTGTAAAAATGCCGATAAACGCATTCTCGCCGGACACCACTTAAATAAAGACAGAAATGACAATATGGTTGAAAATTTGGTCTGGCTGTGTCACAATTGCCATCACCTTGTTCATCATTATGATGTTGAGGCTAGACGGCTTATGGTGGCTATAGTTTAGTGGTAAAACTCAGGTTTGTGGAACCTGTATCGAGAGTTCAATTCTCTCTAGCCACCCATTTATCTAGTTTTGTCAAGTGCTAGTAATAATCATCCATATATTCATTATGTGATATACTTTTTGTATGAGAGAAATTGGATTAACAGAACAGAATATAGAAAAAGAAAAACAAAAGGAATATGAAAAAGCAGTAGAGGCTGTAGATTCTTTGTACGAAATGTCTCTATCTGGAGCGACTGATGAGGATAAAGTCACAATAAAACAACTAATTGATACTATTGGCACATTTGGTAAATTTCAAGCTAAGTTAACTGAGAATAGGGAACAAAAGATTGGCCCCGATTTTTTTGATACTATAAAGGTCTTAAACAGGATGGCTAGAATCCATACAAATTTTGCGCATGGCCAGAGCCTGTTTTTTGATCGGGATATTATGTCGTTATCGGAAGATGCCGGATACGTTCTCTGGCAAGGACTATCAGCTGTTGATGAAGAAATAATTAAACAACTTGATGGAGAAAATACTAATATCTTTTTTGAATCTACCCGAATAATTTTGACAGGCAAAAGTGATGAAGCAATAGAGTGGGCGGTTAATTTTTTGAATAGAACAGCAGATTTATACGCCGGCCGAAGTGAAGACATGACATCGTCAGATATAGAAGGCGGGGTGGAAGAGCTTCGAGGATTTTTAGAGACAAGAGAATTCGAAAGAGCCTTAGTCCACGCAGTTCAAGAAGGTATTAACTTACGTTCTCACGACGGTCAAAAAAAGTTAATAGAACATTGTGAGCCAATATTAAGGACTATTTTAGTCAAATATGGATTTGATTCAGACGAAATACTTAAAACGTGGTGTGGGTCTTACTCAGACTATAGACCACAACCCCAGATAGAAAGAAATATGGACAAAGTTTTTGGTTTAGAAGACAAGAGACCAGGAATAGCAAGGTTGCTTTATGAAGAATTTGGAATAAGAAACTTTGAGAGATATTTAGACTCTATTCTGCTCGCTCAGTTTGATGAATTTGAAGAAGTGGAGAAACCTTACGGCGTTATGATACAAGCGACTGACGATTATAACGGTGCATTTGCTCTGTTGCCTAATTACTCAATTTGGGAAAAAATGTTTAATCAAATTAAGGATCGGTATTCTTTTCGCGTGGTTGAAGTAAAAACAAAGATAGACGTTGTTCGCAGATTGATTAGTCTAAATAGAAAATATGGAGAACATCACAAAATATCATTTGCTTTTATAGGGGGTCACGGGTCTTATTTTTCGATAAGATTTAGTGGAGATCACCCGAGAGGTAATCTGGTTTATAGTGATTTGACTGATAAAGGGTCTGGAAAGGTAGGCGACTTCTTTGAACTCAATCCGACGATCGTAATGATTTCTTGCTCCACTGGAGTTGAGGGTGGTATTGGTCAGAAACTTTCAGAAATTATAGGGGCTAAAGTCATTGCTCCAAAAGTTGACACAAATCTCAGCAGTATAGATGCAGTAATGCATGAGGATAAAATAGATTTTTTGGTTGAATATAGAAAAAAGGATGAAAAGGACGGGGAAGTGGAAAAGACATATATAAATGGAGTAGAGATGTAAATAGAAATTGTAAGTTTTGTGTTATAATTTTGTAATGTTAGAGCAACCAAAAAGAGAAGATGTTTTACCTTTTACCCCGGACTTACTTGTCGAGAGTAAAATCTCAAAGCATCATAAAAACAAGTTTTTTGAATTGCCAGATCAACCAGGCAAGATTATTAGGATTGAAAGTTCAGATGAATTAAAATATAAACATAATGCTAAATTCGAATTAGCAGAACTAGTGGAAATTGCACGGAGATTATATGGGGAGCTGGAAGAAAAATATGGTATTTCAGTCCCCGCCGAATTTTATGTTGGTAAAGATAAAAAAGAAAATGATGTCGCTTTCTCTGTCGTAGACAGGATAGAGGGGGATACTTTGGGGTCTGTTGAAAATTCTGATGAAGCCGAAGCAAAAATTGAGGCCTTATATACATCTGTTGCCAGGTATTTTCTCGATAAATCTAAGGAGGGTGGTTTGTATTTATGGGATATTTGTGGGGGGACTCAGTATATTTACGGAAAAAAAGCGGGTGACACGGAGGAAAAAATTTATTTAGTTGATACTGATATATGGTTAAATAATAGTAGAAAGGGTATGTACCTTGTCGTCTACTGGCTGACTAGACATATGTCTGACGCGGAAGAGCATTCCAATACTAAGTTTGTAGATGCTAGGAGTTACATAGAGCAGTTTGTTAGTCAACCATTTCCAGACGATATGAGTAAGTCTGATATGAAAAATATTGATGGAATTAGAAATTTCTTAAATGGTGGAAAATCAAGCTACAATCCGAAATCAGGGATTCCTAATTTTGAGTAAGTATTAGATTGTAGATTGGCACATCATTTTTCACTCACAGATGCAGTTCTGACTTCCTCTATCACGGCACCCCACAAAACAAGATTTTTACGTTAAAATTTGTTATACTCTTTTGATGGAACAATTTAACTATGGTGAAACAGTTTACCCGTTCGCCGAGCAAGAAGAGAGGCTACGAATTTTGGGGCGAACCGAAAGACTAGAACAAGAAGCCGAAACTTTTTTTGTTCGTCTGGAAGAGCCAACCGCTGATTTGGTTCAAGTAAAAGATAATTTTAAATCACTATCATTAAAAATAGAAAATTTACGAATATCTTTACCGGATGGTTTCGACGAATCTATTACCGGAAGACTTAAGGGCCTTTCTGGTCAAGTTTACGCTAGGACGAGTACGTTTATCCAGGGAGTTTTTGATACAGGTATGAAGGTTCCATTGCCCGGATCGTTTGAAGGTAATTCTGCAGAAATCGAGCGATCAGCAAATTACGCTGGAGATAAAACCGCTCTTTTACTTGGACGGATTAGTAATCCCAATATACACAATCAACTAAGTCGTTTATTATTATTAGATAATAATTGTGATTTATATGCTGAAAAGACTTTTTCAGCCGAGGATGTCAGTCGTAATATATCAGAAACTTTGGCCCTGGTGTCAAAAGATACCCCAATAACTTTTTCTGGTGAGGCGCCAAGTGCGAACAGAGGAGAAGGGATGCGTGAAAATATGGATATATTATGGGAAGCACCCAAGATGTTTGGTCAAATTTATGGCGTAGAACAAAAAAGTTATACTGAGGCTCACGAGAAAGGACACACCCTCCGAAAAATTAGGAGTTTGGCCGCGGCAAAACATTTTGGGCGGGGATTTAATTTTGAATCCTTACCTGTTTCTCAGGACCGGATCTCGAAACTGGTTGAATACTACAAAAGTCTTGATCCAGAATCAGCCGATTCGATAACTGAAGAGACTGCTGTTGCTGGTCTCGTCGAATATCTATCTGATCCCGTAGAAATAATCGAGCGTATGTCTCAGCTTAAAAATTATTTTGGCATGACTGGTGACGAGGTATTTACTAGAGAGCATCTCCTCTACGTCAGGGAACATTACATAAATGATACCAAGTTGGACAACTTTATGCATGAGTTTTTTCTTTCTATTACTCCGGAAACAGAGGATACCTTTTTAGCCTTGATAAACACTTGTGGTGTTTAAATATAAATTTTCTAGTCAGTTATGGTGTGTTATAATTTAACTTATGAAAATAATTGTCTTAAGGGGATTGCCGGGATCAGGAAAGGGAACCGTGGCAGAAAGTTTGAAGCCACTTGTTGGAGCCGTTGAAGTTATTGAAGCTGATAATTATAAACGCGAATATCGTCGGAGTAATCCTGGCACACCTTTCTTGGAGGCCTTGGATTATTGTTATAAAAAGACACTGGAACGATTAGAAGAGTTGTCTAAAGAAGGCCAGGCTGAGACCGTCATTGTTGAAGAATTGTTTAATGATGGAGAGTTTGTTAAAGCAGTGCAAGATTTTGCCGAGAGAAATAACGTACCGATTTTTTGGTTTTATGTTCGGCGCGAGATGGAACAGCTTTTGAAAGTGGAAAATGAGAGAAAGAGAGAAATAAAGAATCCTCGTGAGGTCCTGGAAGAATTGCAAAAAGAAATTGAAGATATAAGGATAGATGGTGAAGTTACTATTGATAATAATGGCCCAATGGAAGATTTGGATAAAGAGGTTGCTCGGGTAGTTAGTTTGACAGAAATGACTGAACCAACTAAGGAGCTTAAGTTAAAATAATGGATAAAACTGACAGAAAAGCCTACATCATCGGAGGGGGAATAGCCGGCTTGGCCACAGCGGTTTTTTTGATTACCGACGGAAAAATGAAAGGGAAGGATATTACTATCTTTGATCAAAATTCGGAAAGTGGGGGGAGTTTTGATGGAAGAGGCTCAGCTGAGTATGGCTATATTGCCAGAGGATACCGAATGTATGAGGGCAAGATCTATTTGGCCATGTTTGATTTATTGTCTAGGATTCCTTCATTAACAAACGCCGATAAGACATTGAAGGATGAGTTTCTTGCGTTTAACAAGAAAAATAAAATTTATTCTAGAGCCCGACTAATAAAGGAAGGCCAGGTTATAGATTCTTATTCTATGGGTTTAAATTTGAAAGACCGATTTACTTTAATCAAGTTGCTATTTTTGCCGGAGCGGATTTTTAAAGCCTCTCAAATAAAAGACTATTTTACAGCTAGCTTCTTTCAGACCAATTTTTGGTTAGAGTGGGCAACGGTTTTCAGCTTTGAGCCCTGGCATAGCTTATTAGAGATGAAACGTTATCTGGCCAGATTTGTTCATTGTTTACCGCATATCAACACTCTGTCGTGTTTATTGATTTCTCCATATAGCGAACATGATTTTATTGTTCTGCCGTTAGTAAAGTGGCTAAAGGAAAAAGGTATAAATTTTGAACAAAATAAAACTGTCCTAGACTTGGATTTTGCTAAAAATAAAAAGCAGAAGATAGTCACAGGTCTCTTGTTAGAAAATAAAATTGTAATTGATAGAAATGATTTAGTTTTTTTAACAAACGGTTCAATAACCGAAGATTCAAGTATCGGCTCGATGAATGATTCCCCAAAACTTCAAACACAGAAGATTTCTTTATGGAATCTATGGCGGGACATTGCTAGTGAATTTGATGATTTAGGAAATCCTGATAATTTTTGTCGTTCCTTAAATAAAACCAAATGGGAATCTTTCACAATCACTTTCACTAATTCTATTTTTATTGATTTACTAGAAAAATTGACTAATAACAAAACAGGGACGGGTGGCCCGATTACTTTCAAAGACTCAAATTGGCTATTATCTATCGTCATCCCGCATCAGCCATATTTTAGAAATCAACCCAATGGAACTTTTGTTTGTGGTGGATATGGTTTACTGTCAGATAAACAAGGGGATTATGTGAAAAAGAAGATGACCGATTGTAATGGCAAAGAAATTCTCGAGGAATTGTGTTTCCATTTAGGTTTTATTGATGTGATGCCGGAGATAATAAAATCAGCCATTTGTATTCCAGTATTAATGCCTTATATAACTAGTCAATTTTCACCGCGGGAGAAAGGGGATCGGCCACTGGTCGTTCCCAAGGGCTCAAAGAACTTTGCTTGTATTGGTCAGTATGTGGAGATACCTAACGAAATAGTTTTTACGGTGGAGCATTCGGTCCGCTCAGCCAAGATTGCGGTGAAAAAATTGTTAAAGCTATCAAATAAAACCCCGCCTATTTATCAGGGGCAATATAATCTAAGGCATGTCTTTAGAGCCATAAAAACAATTTTAAGGTAAAAAGTCATGGAAAATATAACTCCTCCAAACAATTTAAGGGACGATCAAGTAGAAGGTATTTACCAGGCTACTTTTAGATATCTTTTTAGTCACCCAGTCTATTATATTTTTATAATAACTATAATAGTTATTGGAACCGCTCTTACCCTTGTCACCCACCTACCACAATTCGTCGTTTTTTCTCTCGTATTATCCTTACTAATTTTTATCATTCTAACTAATAAAATGAGAGCCTTGCTCATGAAGCAATTTGCTTTGAACCTGGGGTATACCTATGCTGAAGAAGGGGATTTGTTAAGCGTTTCAGGATCTTTTTTTAGCATCGGTCATTCTCAGACGATGAAATATGTTATCGGTGGTAAGGATGATAATCGGCCAGTCAGAGTCTTTTTATATTCATATACTGTTGGCTCGGGGAAAAATTCACATACTTATAGATATACAGTCTTTGAGAGCACTTTTAACGGTAACATGCCGCACATGCTACTGGATAGTAAAAAATTGTTTTTTTCTAATGACATACCAGACTTTTCTGGCGGCCATCATATCTCACTTGAAGGAGATTTTGATAAATATTTTTCTCTTTATGTAGAGAAAGAATTTGAGATTGAGGCCCTTCAAATGTTTGATCCAGATTTTATGGCTGAATTAATTGAAAGTTCAAAGTCATTTAGCGCAGAGTTCTTTCAAAATAAAATTTACGTTTTTTTGCCTAAACTTATTAGTACCAAGGTAGAGCTTGATATGATGTTTAGTGTCTCAAACAAGCTTTGCAATCATCTTGTACCGGTTGTTAACAGTATAAAAGGTGATGTAGACGCTCTAAGAGATCTTATTAATAAGTAGGATATATTAACTACTAAATCTCTACTTTTGTGGTATGCTAACTATATGAGCAGAAGACTTTTAATAACGTCGTTACTGATTTTTATGTTTTTTGGAACTTTTGGCATATCTAAAGCTGAGGCCGCGACTTATGAGCGGTTATTCTATTTTCGGGAGGGAATACAAGCTCGAAAATCGCTTTTTGCTAACCCTAAATCCATTGATATCTTTGCTCCCCAAAATTATATGGTAGATCAAAAGGGTTTTCTGTCTGGCGAAGTAAAAAAAGACCTATTGGATTTTACCAAGAAAAATAAAATAAAAGTAATGCCACTTTTAACCAACGGCAGTTTTCATGCCACCACCAGTAAGGTATTTTTAGATGATACGGCCAAACAGGATATTTTGATAGATAACCTTGTTAAGGAGGCAAAGGATTTTGGTTACATCGGATGGCAGATAGATTTTGAACAAATGGAACTTTCATATCGAGACCGGTTTTCTGAGTTCATCGAGCGGGCTTATAAGGTTTTTCAGAAAAATAATCTAAAATTAAGTGTGGCGGTGATTGCTCAGATATCAGAGAATCCAAGTGATTATCCTAAAAACTTATGGCAAAGAATAATCGGGGTATATGATTATAAACGGCTAGCCGCTAGCTCTGATTTTATTAGTCTAATGTCATATGATGATCCAAATTCTTTGGGTCCAGTGGCTGGCCGGCTTTGGCTTGAAAAAGTAATCAAGCATAGTCTGACCTTGATCCCCAAGGAAAAGATTTCTCTAGGCCTGGCTCTTTATTACTGGCGCTGGGATGACGCCTCAATGAAGCGGGTCGGAATTGGGAGTGGGGTCAGTCTGAATAATCTGCAGAAAGATTATAAGTTAAAATTTGGCTATGATGCGGATGAACAATCCCCGTATTTTCACTTTTGGGAGAAGGGGAAGAGCTACACCGGTTGGTACGAGAATGCGCGTAGTATCGGCTACAAAATCTCGCTCATAAAAAAATATGACTTGAAGGGGTTTTCGGCTTGGGCACTTGGCTTGGAGCTTCAAAGTGTGTATAGTGTCATGAAATAAATAATCCATGCTTAACTTTTTAGAACACATTTTACTCTCATATTCCGAGCAGATGCACCTGGCACTTTTTGCTCCAGTAGTTTCTTTCATTGAGGAAATAATTCCGCCAATTCCTTCACCGTCAATTATGATTGCTACTGGTTACATGGCGCAAGTCCAGGGGTATCTTCTCTATGGTCTTATTATTTTGGCAATTTTGGGCGCCATAGGGAAAACTTTAGGGGCTAGTGTGGTTTATTACGTGGTAGACAGGGTAGAGGACCTTTTGTCTAGCAGAATTGCCAAATTTATAGGGGTAACTCATGGACAGATTGAATCTTTTGGTGCTCGCCTGAGTAAAGATTGGCGTGATTATGTGGTTTTAACAATTCTAAGGGCTTTACCAGTGATGCCAAGCTCTCTCTTATCTGTGGGCTGCGGTTTTTTAAAGGTTCGTTTTCGACTTTTTGTTATTTCTACTTTTATCGGTTCTATTATACGCGATTTTATCTATATTTATGTTGGCTATACCGGCACCAAGGTTGTTAGGCGTATTTTTGAAAATACGGCGAATACAGCTGAATTTTTTGCCCAAATACTGGCGGTCTTCATTATAGTTCTAGTTATCGGTTATCTATATTATCGTCGTCATAAAAATGGTAAACTTAAGATATAAATTTATGGTTTATTAATTAATTTGATTAAGTTGAATAAATAAATCTTAATCTAAATAAAATGAAAGGTTTTGTAAAAAATATTGAACAAGAGACTTTGGATAATAATAATTTTAGAAAGGTACTGTACACTAGCACTTATGGTCAGGTGGTAGTGATGTCTCTGTTGCCCAAGGAAGAGATTGGTATGGAGGTCCACGAGACCACAGATCAATTTTTCAGAATTGATAGTGGGGAAGGGAAGGTGATTATCGACGGTGAAGAATCAATTATTTCTGATGGTTTTGCGGTAGTGGTGCCTGCCGGGTCACAACACAATGTAATAAACACTTCTGCTGACAAATCATTAAAGCTTTATACTATATATATGCCTCCACATCATAAAGACGGCACGGTTCACCAGACAAAAGAGATTGCCGAAGCAGATGGAGAGGATCATCTGTAAAATGAAGACAGAAAATATTGAGATTTTAAAAAACGGTGGGGTGGGGGTGATACCCACTGATACTATTTATGGGTTGGTGGGTAGTGCGCTTAAACCGGAGACCGTGGAGAGAATTTCGCGAATCAAAAACCGCTCTGACGGTAAAGGTTTTATCGTACTTATTTCTTCCATTGAATATTTAAAAGTTTTTGGCGTTGAACTTACGGATAATAGCAGAATCTTTCTAGATAAGTATTGGCCGGGGAAGGTGAGTGTTATTTTTGCTGTACCCAAAAAGTTTGAATATCTAGGCAAGGGATTAGGTTTGGCGGTCCGTCTTCCAGACAGAGAAGACTTGAGGGAGATGTTAAAACAAACCGGACCGTTGGTGGCTCCGAGCGCTAATCCAGAAGGTTTGCCACCGGCCAAAAATATTGAAGATGCTAAAAAATATTTTGACCCGTCGATGGGCCGGGCAGGCAATCAGGTGGATTTTTATGAAGATGGCGGTGATCTAGAGTCCCTACCTTCCACTTTGGTGCGAATTAGCGGTGACCACGTAGAAATTTTACGCCAGGGTGCGGTAAGTATTATATAAGGCTAAGACAGGACTTTTTGACTAATTTCTGCTATATTAGGTTGATGGAAAATTTAAAGATATTGACTACCAAAGCCAGTAAGGACTATGAACTTCTGGACTCTGGGGATGGGGAAAAACTGGAGCGGTTTGGTCAATATGTATTACGAAGGCCAGATCCACAGGCGCTGTGGAAAAAGAATTTGGAAGAAAAACAGTGGAAAGGAGCTAATGCTTCTTTTGTTCGAGAGGGAGATAATGCCAAGTGGAGGATTAAAGATGATATGCCTAAAGAGTGGTTGATAAAAATGCTTGCCCAATCAAATGGTGAGTCTGGTCTAATTTTTTTTATTAAACCGACGGCCTTTAAGCACACCGGTCTTTTTCCCGAACAAGAACCAAACTGGGCTTGGATTATAGAGAAAGTAAAATGAGCTAAAAGACCCATTAAGATTCTTAATTTATTTGGCTATACTGGTGGGGCTACTTTAGCCGGGCTTAAAGCTGGAGCGGAAGTCACTCACGTGGATAGTTCTAAAAGTGTTATTACTTGGGCTAAGCAAAATGCCGAGGCTTCACGTTTGGATGATAAGAAGGTTCGCTGGATTGAGGAAGATGCCAGAAAATTTGTCCAAAGGGAAATAAAGCGGGGAAATAAATATGATGCCATAATTATGGATCCACCAGCGTTTGGCCATGGTGTAAATAATGAGTTGTGGAAAATTGAGGCTGATTTTATTAATTTGTTGGATCTTTCTAGTCAAATTTTATCTGATAACCCACTCTTTATTTTGGTCAATGGTTACTCCGCTGGTTATTCAGCTATTGCGTATACTAATAGTCTATTGCCTTTTGTTGAAAAATATGGAGGTAATATCGAAAGTGGGGAACTTACTATTGAAGAATCCCTACGCCGTCAAGACTCTGCAGGGCAGGCACAATCTGGGCGCCTTCTCCCGGCTGGTATTTTTGCCCGCTGGTCCATCTAGGGTTAATTTATGTTATAATAAGTATATGAGAAAAACATCTAAAATATTTTTTGGTTTTATTGGTGCACACAAAGTTTGGTCTGTTGTTATTAGTATTGTCATTATTTTTTCGGCTTGGTATCTAATTAGTAATAATCCTGAAAATGTGAACTACACAGAGGTGGCTGTGACACGTGGTTCTGTCTCCGAGATTGTCAGTGTAACTGGTAATGTAAAACCCGTATCAGATGTCAGTTTAGCTTTTGAAAGAGGAGGGAGGGTGTCTAGTATTTCAGTCGCGGTTGGTGACCAGGTTTATCTTGGTCAAAATCTAGCCTCGGTTTCCAATGCTGATTTAGTGGCAAATTTGAATCAAGCCAAGGCTAATTTGAAAAAGATTCAGGCCGGTCTAGGAGATAACGCTAGTCAAAAGACCCTAAGCTTTGCTCAAGCTGAGACTTCGTTGGCGGATACTATTAGGGACACCTATACTAAAGCTGACGACGCGGTCCGCAATAAGATATATTCCCTTTTTGTTGACCCCACAAGGTATAATGCTAGTCTTTATTTTACTGCTGATACTTTCTTGCAAGAGGATATTGAAGATGGGAAGGATAAAGTTGTGGCTAATCTAGAGGCTTGGTATCGAGTTCTAAACAAGACAAATATTTCTCTTACTCTAGAAAATAATTATAATTTGGCCAAGACAAATTTAATTTCCATCAAGTCCTTACTTGATAAATGTGCAGAAGCGGTAAACGGATTGAGCACTAGCTCATCAGGGCCTACTCAAACACAGATTGATACCTGGAAATTAAATATTTCTACAGCACGGACAAATATTAATACAGCAATAGATAGTCTGACTGGTTCTTATAATTCATATAAAACAGCTGACTTGACGGTAAAAATATCTGGAAATTCTACCTTAGCCGAAGAAGCTGATATTGAAGCGGCCCAAGCAAACATCGCAAGTGCTGAAGCTGAATTATTTAAATCAATTATTCGTTCACCCATATCAGGTGTAATTACCAAGCTTGATACAAAATTAGGTGAGATAGTACCGGCTAATAAAGATATTATCTCGGTAATTTCCTATGGTGACTATGAAGTTGAGTCTTTTATTCCAGAAGCGGATATTTCTAAAATAAAAATTGGTAATAGTGCCTTTACCACTCTTGATGCCTATGGTGACAGCGTTACTTTTAACACATCAGTGGTCAAGGTGGATCCAGCCGCCACCGTGATAGATGGGGTGCCGACTTATAAAGTAACTTTAAAATTTACAACAAGGGACGAACGGGTAAGGTCCGGGATGACCGCTAATCTAGATATCTTAACCAATAAAAAGGAAGACGTTCTAATTTTACCTAGTCGGGTAGTAATTAGCCGAGAGGACGGTAAATATGTCTCGGTTATAGATCCAAACGATAGAAGTGACACAATTGATCAAAAAGTTATAACCGGTCTTCGCGGTTCGGACGGAAACGTGGAAATAGTTTCTGGTCTAAATCTCGAGGATAAGGTAATCATCCCTATTATAAAATAGTATGTTTGAACGAAGCCTAAAAACTGGTTTGTTCCTATCCGTTAGGCAAATTCGTCGGGCCAGTCTTTGGACTAATGTTTTGATTATTTTTGTTATGACCCTTACCTTCTTAAACTTGGTAGTGGTTTCCGGAATTTTGGTTGGCTTGATTGCCGGTTCTAGTAATGCTTTTCGGGAACAATATTCTGGAGATATTTTAATTACAAATTTAAAGAATAAAGATTATATTCAAGATACCCCCACTATCATAAAAAACCTCGGGTCAATTCCTGAGATAAAGTCTATTACGACTCGGTATGTAGCTGGGGGGCGAGCAGAAGCTAACTATAAAAACAAGACAAACCTAAACGATAAGTCTAACTCGGTGGGGGTACAGATGGTAGGGATTAACCCGTTGGATGAGGACAATACCACTGGTCTATCAAAATTTATAGCAGAGGGAAATTATTTTGATGGTAACGATGGTGGCAGTGTCCTTGTTGGTTCATCTTTATTAAAAAAGTATTCCCGGGTGGTGACTCCCAGTCTTGAACTATTGGAAAATGTAGAAGTTGGTTCTAAAATCAGAGTAACTATAGGTAATTATCAAAAGGAGGTTACTGTCAAAGGTATAGTTAAAAGCAAGATCCAGTCAACAAATGGTAGAATCTTTTTTACTGACGACGAACTTCGAAAGATATTAAACAGGAGTGACTATGGAGCAAACGAAATTGCTATTAAATTGATTCCTGATGTTGACCCACTTCTGATTGAGGCGGTCTTAAAAGACGATGGTTTTGAAAAATATAGCAACATTGATACTTGGGAAGAAGCCCAGGGTCAGTTTTATAAAGATTTAGGTTCCACCTTTGTTATTCTCTCTAATATGATTGGGGGTATTGGTCTTACAGTCGCCTCCATTACTGTTTTTATTGTCATTTTTATTAATGCTATTACCAGGAGAAAGTTTATAGGTATCTTAAAAGGAATCGGTATTTCCAGTATGGCTCTAGAGATTTCTTACGTTTTTCAATCTCTTTTTTATGCTTTTATTGGTTCTGGGCTTGGCCTGCTTCTTCTATTCGCCTTTTTGAAACCATATATTGATCTGCACCCGATTGATTTTCCTTTTAGTGACGGTATCTTGGTGGCGACACTTAGTGGAACCTCAATCCGCGTGAGTTTGTTATTTGTTATTACCATGGTTGCTGGTTATATTCCAGCAAGAATTGTGACTAAGCAAAACACTCTAGATTCTATCTTGGGGCGATAATTTTTAAAATAAATGATACAAGTTAAAAAAATCGTAAAAACATATCATAATGGTCTGACAGACGTCAGGGTGCTTAAGGGTATTGATTTAAATATTGCTGAAGGGGAATTTATCATCATTATGGGTAGATCAGGAGCTGGTAAAAGTACCTTGCTTTATCAAATGAGTCTTCTGGATCACCCCACCAGTGGTCAAATAATAATCAACGGTATAAATACAACCGAGCTTGTTCATGATGAGCGCACCGCCTTTCGTCTAAATGAATTAGGTTATATCTTTCAAGACTACGCTTTGGTGCCTGAACTCACCGCTGGTGAAAATATTATGTTGCCGATGCTTATGCGGGGGGACAATTCCAAAATGGCTCAAAGTAGGTCAAAGATTGCCCTAGAAAAGGTTGGGATTCCTAATAAGTTCTATAGCTTACCTAGCCAGCTATCTGGTGGAGAGCAACAAAGAGTATCCATAGCGCGGGCCTTGGCCGGGGGGCCGAAGATTATTTTTGCCGATGAGCCGACTGCCAACCTAGACAATGATAACTCTAGACTGATTGTGGATTTGTTTGTAAAGATTAATAAAGGTGGTCAGACTATAGTGATGGTCACCCATGAGGAGGAATATGCTAAACTAGCAGACAGGGTAGTGCGCCTGCAGGATGGGGAGATTGTTTCAGTTGAGGAAAATCACAAAAAATAATTAATAAAATACATTCATGAATGTAATTGAAGTAAAAAATTTAGGTAAGGTTTATAATAATGATGGGGTAAAAACCGATGCCCTCCGTGCGGTTAATTTTGAGTTAAAAAAAGGCGAATTTGTGGCCATCATGGGTCAGTCTGGCTCTGGCAAGTCTACCTTACTTCAGATTTTAGGATTGCTCGATGATTATACTAGCGGGACATATCATTTTTTAGGTAAAAATATCAAGGATTATGATCAAAGAGAGATTGCAAAAATACGAAATGAAAAGATGGGTTTTGTTTTTCAGGCTTTTAACTTATTACCTCGAGCTTCAGTTTTAGAAAATGTAAAACTGCCCCTGCTTTATTCCAACAAGCCAGAGGGGGAGTGGGAGGACCTAGCAAAGTTAGCTGTGATTGCCGTTGGATTGGAACACCGGATGCATCATGAGGCTAAATTATTATCCGGTGGTGAAAAGCAACGGGTGGCTATCGCCAGGGCTTTGGTGAATTCTCCCGAAGTAATCTTTGCCGATGAGCCAACGGGAAACCTTGATTCCAAATCTGGTCAAGCAATTATAGAAATAATCCAGAAATTAAATAAAGAATTAGGTCATACTATAATCCTGATTACGCACGAGACTTATACGGCCGAATATGCAGAACGGATTATCCGTCTGTATGATGGACAGATTGAGAGTGACAAGAAAGTAGATAATAGGAGAATCCATAGTAATGATTTTATAAAATAATAATGCGATTAAAATATAGTATAAAAACATCGGTCAACGGTTTAAGGACACACAAAACACGTTCCGCCTTAACTATCTTGGGTATAGTCATTGGTATTACTTCAATCATTATGGTGATGTCATTGGGGACAGGGGCCCAAAATTTGATTTTGGGGGAAATTCAGGGAACAATGGGTTCAAAAGTTATAGAAATTCGACCCGGAAAAGAGCCAAAAGGCCCCACGGATATGATGGGGATAATGTTTTTAGATTCATTGAAGCAAAAAGACGTCGATGCTCTTAACAAAAAAGCTAATGCTCCGACAATCACCGGAGTTATGCCCTTAGTTGTTGGAAGCGAGACCATAACTTATGGCAGTGAGACTTATTCGGCTGCTTATTATGGTGTGAATGAGCTTGCTACTAGGATGTATAATATGGTACCAGTTGACGGGCGGTTTATGACCCAAGACGAAGTTAAGGGTTTTTCTGATGTGGCTATTATTGGAAGTAAAGTAAAAGAAGAACTTTTCGCCGGCCAAGACAAAGTCCTTGGAGAGAAGATTAGGATAAAAGGAAAGAACTTTAGAATTATTGGTGTCCTACCAGAAAAAGGGTCAGGCTTTATAAGTTTTGATACTGTTGTCATTATTCCTTATACTACAGCTCAGCAATATGTATCAGGCAAAAAGTATTTTCAGCATATTGTGGTGGAAGCTGATTCTGAAGCAAATGTTTTGAGAACTATAGAAGATATTAAAATAACACTAAGAAACTCTCACGGTATTACTAATTCAGAGAATGATGATTTTAGTCTCGGTAGCCAGGCAGATGCTCTTAAGATGGTGGGGTCAGTTATGGACACTTTAACTTTGTTCTTAGTGGCGGTGGCTGCTATCTCACTTGTTGTCGGTGGGGTGGGAATTATGAATATTATGTTGGTGTCTGTAACAGAGAGGACCAAGGAAATTGGTCTCCGAAAAGCCCTGGGGGCAACTGACAATAATATTTTAACTCAGTTTTTATTGGAGGCCGTGATCTTGACGGCTGTCGGGGGCTTGGTTGGTATCATTTTGGGTTCGGGCCTGTCCCTTATCACCTCAATTTTGATAAAAAGATTTGCTGGACTAGCCTGGACTTTTTCCTTCCCTTGGAGTGCTGGTTTCCTTGGTCTCGGAGTATCCAGTTTAATTGGCCTCGTTTTCGGTATCTATCCTGCGCGCCAGGCGGCTAAAAAGAGCCCCATGGAAGCCTTGCGTTATGAGTAACTTGTATATTACTATCATATCTATGCCTAAAATATTAGATGGAAAAGTGGTAAGAGACGGGATAATGGCGGATTTAAAAAGAAAAATCGGCGAGCTTGGTGTGGCGCCAAATTTAGCCATTGTTATGATTGGGGATAATCCGGATTCGGCCGTTTACGTAAAAAATAAAATTTCCTTTGCCCAAAGGATCGGAGCCAATGCCTATGTTGTCAGTTTTCCACCAGGTCTAGTTACTCAGGAAGTACTTTTGGCTGAGATCAAAAAGTTAAATAATGACGAGTCAGTAAACGGGATAATCATCCAGTCACCATTACCGGCACCACTTGATTGGGCTGAGGCAGTGGAGAGAGTGGCTCCGGAAAAAGACGTAGATGGTCTGTGTTCCGTAAATGTAAAAAAACTTTTAGCCAATGATTCGTCTGGTTTTGTTCCCGCGACAGCAAGGGGAGTATTATCACTTTTAAATTATTATCAAATTCCTGTCAAAGGGAAAAGGGTGGTAGTGATGGGAAGGTCTGCTTTAGTCGGGAAACCGATTGCAACTTTGATGACCAACAACGGAGCCACTGTTACAGTTGTTCATAGTAAAACCGTTGAACCTGAGAAAATAACCAGAGAAGCGGATATCTTGATAGTGGCCATCGGTCAAGCCGGTCTCGTGGGGGCAGATTATGTCAGGGAGGGTCAAGTGGTGGTTGATGTTGGGATTACTTCCGTGGTGAATGCGGACGGAACTAAAAAAGTGATAGGAGATGTGGATTTTGAATCAGTAAAAGACATTGTATCAGCTATTTCTCCAGTGCCCGGAGGTGTGGGGCCAATGACTGTGGCTTCATTGTTTCAGAATTTAGTGGAAGAGGTGGCGGGTAAAAACGGTCAGAACACACTTTCCGTTTAACGGAGTACCTAATCACTCCAAGTGTATTCTGACCATTTTTTCCCCAATATGCTATAATGCATTAGTCGGGAGTTTTATTAATCTAATTTATAAATATATGGATCAAAATACAAACAGTTGTTCTCAATGCTCTTGGTGCCCTAAAAGCCGTTGGGGAAAAGTTGTTCTAGTGATAATCGTTCTTTTTCTAATTGTTAAAATTCTAGGTTGTGGCGGTAAAGAGTGGCGGAATAATCAAATCATAAATACTATTACGGTTTCTGGGAAAGGCGAGAAGGTGGTTACACCAAATATTGCCACCGTATCTTTTGGCGTAATTGCTGAAAATTCGGATGTCGCTAAAGCACAAGCCGAGGCTACTACTAAGATGAACAATATTATTGATTTATTAAAAACCAAGGGGGTAGATAAAAAAGATATTAAGCTGACCAACTATAATATTTATCCAAGGTACGATTATTTGGGAACAACTATGAGCTATCCTTATACCGGCAAGCAAACCTTAGCGGCTTATGTTGTCTCGCAAACGGTAGAGGTTAAAATCCGAGATACTTCTAAGGCCGGGGAAATCCTTTCCGGTGTAGGTACTCTTAAAGTAACTGATGTCAGCGGCCTGACTTTTTCTGTAGACAATGAAGATGCTGTCAAAGATGAAGCCAGAGCTCTGGCCATAACTGATGCCAAGGATCAAGCTAAAATATTGGCGAAAAGCCTAGGTGTAAAATTAGTAAAAATTACCTCCTTTTCTGAGGGGGGAAATTATCCAGTATATTATGAGATGAATAAAAGCGTAGCCCTTGGTATGGGAGGAGCCGACGCCGTGGCACCACAAGTCCCAATGGGAGAAAATAAGATTACTTCCACTGTCAGTATTACTTATGAGATAAAGTAGCCTTGCTTTTTACTGCTAACTATAGTAGTATTGAAAGACCTCGGAGACGGGGTTTTTTAATCTAAGAAAGTGAGAGTTTATTATTAATTTTTATAAACAATATGTCAAAATTAACTGAATATTTAAGGGAAACAAAAGGAGAATTAAAACACGTTAGTTGGCCATCAAAGAACCAGGCGATTTTATTTACCATCGTGGTAATTACATTTTCCATCATTGTAGCCGCTTTTCTTGGAGCCTTCGATTATTTATTTACTATTATCTTAGGTTGGCTGGTAGAACTAAAAAACAATATTTAATAGTTTTAAATTTTAACCAAATAAATGGCTAAACAAAATATACAAGAGGGGAGAAATTGGTATGCTATCCACACTTATGCTGGTTATGAAAATGCCGTGGCTAGAAATTTAAAACAAAGAATTGACTCTCTTAATATGGGGGAGAAGATTTTTGAAGTGATTGTTCCAATTGAAAAGAAAATTAAAGTAAAAGGTGGTAAGAGAATAGAGGAAGAGGAAAAAATATATCCCGGTTATGTTTTGGTGGATATGATTGTAACTGATGATTCCTGGTATGTTGTTCGTAATACTCCGCGCGTTACTGGATTTGTGGGCTCCGGTGTTTTTCCGGTGCCATTAGCCAAAGAAGAGATCGATGCTATTTTTAGCAGGATGAATTCTC
>CAZOJH010000002.1:0-16339 GCA_964580125.1 uncultured Candidatus Saccharibacteria bacterium
TTTACAGGCGGTGGGCGTGCCTATTCGTTATGAGCGAGAGCAAAATGTTTTCAAAGAGCCTCATATTGCCGAACTTATTATTATGGCCAAATTTGTAAGTACTTTGGCAGACAAACACCAGGACGAGGCAGACGAACTGTTACCGCAAATCTTGAGTTTCCCTTTTTGGCAAATTGAGCGTCGGGATATTTGGCAGATTTCTCTGACGGCTAGACAGGCGGATTATGGTACGACCTGGCTTCAGGTGATGCTAAAATATCCAAATAAAAAAATATCACAGATTGCAGACTTTTTAATCAGTTTGGGGACGAGAGCAGAGTCAGAACCATTAGAGCAAGTGCTTGATAAAATGATCGGTGCTCATACCTTGGTCACTATGGACTCGGAGGATCTTGATGGTGAAGTAGAAGATCAAAATCCAAAAATAAGAATAAATGACTCGCCTGAGTTTAATAGTCCCTTTAAGAACTTTTATTTTAGCAAGGAAAAATTTGCTCATGCCCGAGCAGAATATCTAGCCTTTTTGTCCAGCCTACGGGTATTTGTGAATGCTTTACGGGAATATAAAGTGGGTGAGATATTATCCCTTAAAGACCTAGTGGAATTTGTGGATTTGCATGAAAAAAATAATATTGCCTTAAATGATCAAAGTCCTTTTGCTAAGCTCGGTGGAGCGGTGAATCTTCTGACGGCCCATAAGGCCAAAGGCTTGGAATTTGAAACTGTTTTTGTTTTGTCTTGTCAGGAAGATATTTGGGCGGGACGTAAAGTGTCCAGAAAATTAGTCTTACCATCTAATTTGCCTATTGAGCCGGCTGGTGATACAGAGGATGATCAGCTTCGTCTTTTTTATGTTGCTCTGACCAGAGCTAAGAGGAATTTATATTTAACCTATTATCTACAAAAAGAAGATGGTGAAAGTTCATCCAAGCTCCGCTTCCTTATTGCTGAGGAAGGTGAAGAGGAAGAACTAAAAAAGGAAAGTTTGAGAAAAATCTATTTTGATAAGACTGATTATGGTGTTGACTCGTTACCAGAGGCGCACGAGATTCTTACTGCTTCTTGGCTGTCATATCACACTCCGCCTTTTATTGGTTCAGAAGAAAAGTTATTAAAGTCTCTATTGCAGGACTATCAGATGCCAATCACTCATTTAAACAACTTTTTGGATGTTGAGAAAGGTGGACCGCAGTATTTTTTTGAGCAAAATTTACTGCATTTCCCCCAAGCTAAGACCGGCCCCAGCTCATACGGCTCTGCCGTGCACCATAGTTTGGAAACGCTTGCCCTTTATCTTAAAAAGGAAAATTGCTTACCAGCGAAGAAAGATTTTCTAGACTGGTTTATTGGTTTTCTAAAAAAGGAAAGATTAGCCCCAATAGATTATAATTACTATGCAAAAAAGGGTTGTTCGGACCTGGACTTTTATTTTGTGGAAAAAAGTCCATCTTTTACCGCTAGAGATTTAGTAGAGATTAATTTTAAGGAACAAGGAGTGATGGTAGAAGGTGCGCACCTATCTGGTAAGATAGACCGAATCATCGATACATCATTTGGCCGCTGTATAGTGCTAGATTATAAAACTGGTAAACCGCTCCTGTCTTGGGAGGAATCTGATCCATATAAACAAAAAAAAGTTGTAAATTACGAGAGACAGCTTTTATATTATAAATTATTGGTTGAAAATTCCAGAGATTTTTCTGGTAAATTGAAGGTTGATAAAGGAATCCTTGATTTTATTGAACCAAAGAATGAGAAGATAATTTCTCTTGAGAGAGGAATGCCGGAAGAAGAGGTTGAAAGGCTGAAAAAACTAGTCGGGATTGTCCATAAAAAGATAATGAATCTGGATTTCCCTGATGTCAGTAAATATTCTAAAGACGTAAAGGGGATCAAACAGTTTGAGGAAGATTTATTAGCTGGCACAATATAAATATGAATATATTTCAATCAGTCATTCTTGGTCTAGCGCAAGGACTTACGGAATTTATTCCGGTGTCTTCTACTGGGCATTTGATCATTGTGAGAAAACTAATGGGCTTGGATCTATATGGTTCATTATCTTTTGACGCTATCCTGCAACTTGCTACTGGTTTAGCTGTCTTGATATATTTTTGGAGAGATATTTGGAATATCATAAAATATAAAAATTTTAAATTAATTGGGATTTTAATTCTCGGTACTATCCCCGCTGTTGTCCTTGGTCTCTTGTTTCAGAATTATATGGACACCATATTTCGGGGGACAAATGTCGTAGCCTTGGCTTTGATTGCCGGCGCTGTTTTATTTTATTTTGCAGAAAGATTTACTAAAGAATCCCGAGAAGTGTCCTCTCCGTTTAACGGAGTACCTAATCACTCCGAGGATACTTCTCGGGATTCTTCTGTGGGCGTTAATTTTAAAAGGGGTTTCTTTATTGGCCTTTTCCAGTGTCTTGCCCTAATCCCCGGCATGTCTCGTTCTGGTTCTACTATTTCCGGCGGATTATTTGTAGGCTTGAATAGGGAATCAGCCACTCGTTTCTCTTTTCTTTTATCTTTACCGATTATTTTTGGCTCAGGCTTAAAAAAGGTGTTTGATCTGTATCAAGACGGTGCCTTGGCGCAGGTTGAATCTTCGTTGTTTATCGCTAGCCTTTTTGCTTTCCTGTCTGGCCTTCTGGCTATCCATTATTTACTCAAATTCATCAAAAACCATTCCCTGAATTATTTTGGAGTATATCGAATTCTCCTAGCTATTATTATCCTATTTTTCCTCTAATCCTAGGACGGTCCCAGGGAGACTATATACGGCCTTGATTTATTGGCCAGATTATCCTATCATCATAGCTAGAAAAGTTACCCCCAATAGTTCACGGCGTATTCCAAGGGAGAACAGAACATGAGTCAAGTAAACCGGGCGATTGCGAGGAAGATTTCTATGATCATCATCGCGATCGCTGTTGGTGCTTTGGTCCTGGCGCTCTTTGACTGGATTACTGGATGCAAGGTGACAGGAACCGATTTGGTCCTACACCTTCGCACCCCCATGATCATGCTCTGGGGCGCTTTCATCTACAGTGTCTTCGAGGCCTGAGTCTGATCTGCTAACCACAACGGGGCGGAAGAGAGAAATCTCTTCCGCCCCTTAAGTATTACTCCTCTCCAGGATGGTCCTTGAGGGATTTAGCCAAACAGAGTGTGTGTAATGGCGGACTCAGTTTTATCCTGCCATTTGGAGGTATCCAATTTGATATCTTTGACCACACCCATATCTTTATATTTTAAAATGCCGTTTTTAAGTGCATATTCATAAACTTCTTTGGTTATGCGGACGTCATCCAAACAATACTTTTTGACTTTTTCTTTTTCACCTTGCTTCCACCAGATAACTGCCTCCAAGCCGTTACCGCTTTTATTGGTCCCTAACGTTGCTTCAGCAATTGTGTCTAGCTTAATTCTTCGTCCCAGGGAATTCTTAATTTCCTTTAATAAATCCAAACTTTTTATTTTACTCAAATCTCCGGAATAATATTTGTTTAATAAAGGGATATCAAAATGATCTGAATTATAGCCAATAATTATATCGGCTTTTTCTAAGATAGGCCACAGGTCTTTTAATTCTTCCTGAAAAAAAGAGGAATATTTGTCCGTCTCACTGTCGTAGATACAAACCACTGATAAATCCAAATCACGGGCATCCGAACTGCCAACGTCAGTAAAAATATTTGAGGTTTCGCAATCAAAGATTATTTTTTGCATATTGATTAGGATTAGACTTTTTTAAGAAGTTCAACAAGGGTATCTTCGGTGGCTAATTTTTCTTCCCCGGTTTTAAGGTTTTTCAATTTGAACTCACCATTTTTCATTTCGTCCTCTCCTATACAAATAATGAAGGGGATTTTTTGTTTATCAGCACTCTTTATTTGGTCACCCACTTTCTTGTCAGTTAAATTTACAGATACATTTATACCTTGGGCTCTTAATTTTTGAGCTAGTTCACTACCATATTCCTGGTATTGTTTTGCCAAAGTACAAATATATAAATCAGTTTTTGGCCTATACTCGGGAAGTAGCTTATAAGTTTCCATTATATCCCTGATGATGACGTCACCAGCACCAAAACCAAAAGCGGGTACCTTTTCACCACCAAAGATAGATAATAAATCATCATATCTGCCACCACCAAAGACTGAACGTCTATTTTCAGGATTATTATCATAGACTTCAAAAACGATACCAGTATAGTAATCAAAACCACGCATCAGGGTCTGATCAAAAATAACATTAGTAATTCCAAGCTTTTCTAGCTCAGCCATTACATTCCTAATCTCATCAACTTTGTCAGAAACTTCTAATGTTTTGGGTAATCGGGAAATAAATTCTTCAAAATTCTGCGAATTTAAGAGCGTTAGAAATTCAGCACTTTTTTCGGTTAGTAATTCTTTTATGACATTGTCAAAGTCTTCAGCTGATAGCTTGTTCTTTTTATCTATTAGTTTGCAAACTTTTTGAACCGTGATTTCATCTAAAGACATCAAATCGTTTAAGACGAAGTTCATTATCTTTCGACTGTTCAGACGAATTTGAAAATCAGTATCCTTAAGTCCGAGTTCTTTCATAATAGTGTAGGCTAGAGAAATAACCTCCACTTCAGCCGAAGTATCAGTTACTCCAAATAAATCCACATTCAATTGCCAATGTTCTCGTAGGCGTCCTTTTTGCGGTTTTTCATAGCGAAAAAGGTTTGGAATAGAATACCAGCGGAGGGGGAAGGAGAGCTCTTGCTTTCGAGCGGAGACCATTCTGGCCACCGTTGGAGTCATCTCTGGTCTCAAAGTCACTTCACGTTCACCTCTGTCTGTAAAAGTATAGGTTTGTTCAGTTACTATTTCCTCACCACTCTTAGCTCGGTAAAGGTCAGCCGGCTCTAAAACTGAAGCGCCGTATTCATTGTAGCCATAACTTTCACAAATCTTTTTGAAAATATTAAAAATATAGTTTTGAACAAACATATCCTCGGGGTAGAAATCTCTTACCCCTTTATAGGCTTCCGTGCTTAATTTGATTGTTTTTTTCTCCATACCAGAGTATTGTATCTAAAATATGGCACAGAAACAAGCGGTTCTAAAGTTAGATAAAAAAGTAGGGGAAACACCTTTAGAATGTATAAACAGATTCAAAACTGACAACCCAGAATATAAAAATGAGAAAATGACTTATGCCGGGCGCTTGGACCCTTTGGCCTCTGGTTTGCTTTTGGTCTTGGTGGGTGAGGAGTGCAAGAAGAAAGATAAATATTTAAATTTAGATAAAGTTTATGAACTAACTATTTTGTTTGGTTTTTCAACTGACAGCATGGACTTACTGGGAATGATAGAAGAAAAAAAAGATGGAGCTTTCAATCATCTAGGAAATTTTAAGAAGGTTGATTTTGAGTGTTTACTAAATAAATTTAAAAAAAGCTTTAAACAAAAGTATCCACGTTTTTCTTCAAAGACAGTAGCTGGTCGTCCATTATTTGAAATAGCTAAAGAAGAGGGAATTGATGATGGCGATTTGCCTGAAAAAGAAGTAGAGATAAAAAAGATTGAGTTTCTGTCATTTGGTTTTGTGTCAAAAAAGTATTTGCGGGATTTTGCATTGGAATCTATCTTTAGTGTCAAAGGTAACTTTCGGCAGAATATGTCCTGGGCTAAATGGGAGAAAACCCTAGAACAATTCCCTGATAATAACCTTCCTACTCTTACCATTAAGGTTGCCTGCACTAGCGGTACTTATATGCGGGTATTAGCCCAAGCTCTTGGTGCGGAAATTGGTTTTCCAGCCTTAGCTCTTAAAATAAGACGTCTATCCATCGGGAATTTGTAGAATATTGACCCTTGCTCTGTTTGTGCTATACTATTTTTATCGTAGATGTCTAGCAGGTTTAAGTAAGTGAAAATTTCTTAGCCAGTGCAGGGGTCGCTCTATCGATAAGTTTAATAATCTTAGAATAATAAAAAATAAATGGCAAAGAAATTATATGTTGGTAACTTGTCTTATAACACAACTGATGCTTCCCTAAAAGACGCTTTTGCTCCCATGGGAGAAGTAGAATCCGCAAATGTTATTTCTGATAAGATGACTGGACGATCCAGAGGTTTTGGATTCGTTAACATGGTCAATGATGCAGAAGCAGATGCTGCTATTGAAAAGATGAACGGAGCTGATTTAGAGGGACGAAAGCTTACTGTAAATGAAGCTAAGCCTCTTTCTGAGCGGCCTCCAAGAAGGAATTTTGATAACCGTGGTGGTGGGGATAGAATGGGCGGTGGTTCAAGATATTAATCTCTTAAAATGGTATCTCAACAAAAAAGTAGGTCTGATGATTTGCTTTTTTGCTTATTTATGATATGATTTAGTCTGAGCTGATCTTCAAAAAGGTTGTTGTGTGCTAACCCCGGTGGTTAGTGCAAGTGTCCTAGGTCAAGGTGGTGGAGAGGTCAAGGAGTCCGGAGAGTATGTTGAAGGCAAGATGTGAGACGTGCCACGCTTTGACTGGGGCAATACCAGTGTCTGGTCGACCTGGCGTGTACGCGTGTGAGTGTCCCAAGTGCCATAACAAGGGAAGACTCACTGTGACGGCTCAAGGTCAACTGTTTTCTCTGGTGGAAGACAGTGAAGCCGAGTCGAGTCAGACAGTCAAGCTCCCCATCAGTCGGCGGAGCAGTCGGTACTCGGTCATGACCCCTCTCGCCGCGGCCACCTCGTTCCAGTCCTGACACAACATCGCGGTTCCCTGTGAGGGGAACCATCTCACGCTCGCAAATCCCAGTGGTTTGCGAGCGTCTCTGTCTCTGCTTATTTTTTATTTTATAGACAAACTAGCGGATCGCTCGTGCTCTGTCTATTTTAGTTAAATACTTTTTTCGTAGCCTAGTATTTGTAGGGGTCACTTCCAAATAATCTCCGTCACCCATAGTCTCTAGACCTTTTTCAATATCAATTGGCATAGCCGGGGTCAAATAGATTGCTTCGTCTGAGCTGGTTTTACGGACATTAGTTAGGTTTTTACCCTTTATAGGGTTCACGTCCATATCTTCACCCTTAGTAACATTACCAATGATCATACCTTCATAAACCTCAGTTCCAGGGGTGATATAAAGCATTCCTCTTTCTTGTAGATTCCAGAGGGCAAAAGCTAGAGCCTTACCGGTCATCATGGAGACCATGGCACCATATTCTTGTTTTTGGATATCACCAGCGTAAGGTTTAAAACCAGTGAATCGGCTGCAGAGGATTCCGTTACCACGAGTATCAATAATAAATTGTCCCTTAAATCCTAGTAAACCTCTGGTTGGTATTTCAAAAATCATTCGGACTTGGCCATCCTTACTCTTCATGTCTTGCATGATTCCTCGGCGTTTACCTAGTTTTTCTATCACTACTCCGGAAGCTTCCTCTGGTACGTCAATAGTTACCTCCTCATATGGTTCGGATTTTACACCGTCGATCTCCTTGATAATGGCTTGAGGTTGGGAAACCTGTAATTCAAAGCCTTCACGTCTCATATTTTCAATAAGGATGGCTACGTGGAGCTCACCGCGACCATAAACTTTCATAGTATCCTGAGTAAATTCAATTTTAAGACCGACGTTTATTTCGAGTTCTCTTTCAAGACGTTCGCGGATTTGGCGACCAGTGACAAATTTACCTTCTCGGCCGGCAAAAGGGGAATCATTGACTAAAAAGTTTAGGGAAATTGTCGGTTCATCAATATTAATGGAAGGTAAAGTGGTTTGATTTTCATCCTCACAAACTGTCTCACCAATATAGGCATCAGCTAATCCAGCAAAAAGGACTATGTCACCAGCTGTGGCCTCGGGAACCTCTTTCCTTTTTAGACCTTCAAAAGTAAAAAGCTTAGTGATCTTGAATGGCCGGGAAATACCCTCATGCGTTTTGGCAAAAATCCTTTGTCCGCTTTTGAGTGTTCCTTTATAAATACGGCAAATAGCTAGCCGACCCATATAATTATCATAAGCCAAGTTAAATATTTGAGCCGTCAGAGGGAGTTTCTCATCACCGGCGTTGGCAGCGGGTGGTACTTTTTCTAATATCAAATCTAATAGCGGGGTCAAATCTTTCTGTTCGTCCGTTGGTTTATTCATCGCCACCCCTTTTCTTCCTACGGCGTAAATAGTGGGGAAATCTAATTGTTCATTATTAGCCCCCAGCTCCATAAAGAGTTCCAAGACCGCTTCGTGGGCCCACTCGGGCTTAGCAGCACTTTTGTCAATCTTGTTTATAACTACAATTGGTTTTAAACCTAGTTCCAGAGATTTTTTTAATACAAATCTGGTTTGAGGCATTGGTCCCTCTTGAGCATCCACCACCAGAAGAACTGTATCAATAGAGCGGAGGACGCGTTCAACCTCTGAGCCAAAATCAGCGTGGCCCGGGGTGTCCACAATGTTTATCTTGGTGTCTTTGTAGTAGATGGAAGTGTTTTTGGCATAAATAGTAATACCACGCTCTAGTTCAAGCTTGTTTGAATCCATGGACACTCCCTCTTCACCCATACCGGCTTGTTTCATTAGGGCATCAGTCAGAGTAGTCTTACCGTGGTCCACGTGGGCAATTATGGCTATGTTTCGTATTTCCATATTAGTATTTAATCTCGTTAATCAAAAAGCGCCGAAGCGCGTAAGTGAGCTTCTATTAAAGCATAGATTTTATAATAATGGAAGGGAAGGCAAAAGTTTTTGAGGTATATACTAATATATAGAGATTTGTACCCTATCACTAGTGTCAAGAAAAGAATCAAGAAAGGATGGTAACGATGAAAACTTCAGGTTTTATTCAGCGCGTGTGTTGCCGGTTTAACCACCACAAGTGGCGGATTGAACCGGGAAGGCACAATGTCCGAAAGTGCCAGTGCGGAAAGGTGGAAATGCAAGGTAAGAGTAATCTCACTGGCAAGACTTGCTGGAGAGCAAAGTGGAGCTGAGGGGGGTTTCTCTTGTTCGTTAAGGGCTCTTAGCGATAACATCAACAAGAGCCCTCTTCTATTTAACCAGATTGACAGTAAGGTAAAAAGTGTATATCTTTTAAAAAAGATGAATTAGATTATTGGGGTCAAGTGGCTTCGTCTGATTAGGTAGTACAAAAAAGAAAGGAAGAGTGTATGGATTCAAACAGGAGAGCGAAGGTGGTGGAGGCCCTAGCCAGGGATTCTCTGCAGGACAAGAGGAGAAATATGAATGAGCTCGGCCTAAGGATGGCCGGGACAATGGTTCAACAGATCCTGCAGCACTTCAACGACAAACATCACGAGTTCTTGGGTAGTCCGCTGACTGAAGCGGAGCTTCTCGAACTTCTCAAGGAGGTTTAATACTAGCTTATTGAGGCTAGCAAAAACCCAACAGGGCCCCGCACAGGTTGGGGCTCTTTCTATTTCTTTCCCAATTGCTCCTGCACATTCCCCGCCAGACCGGTGGCATCACCTTCTAGACCAGTAACTTCACCAAAAATATTTGAGACATCACCTTTGATGTTGGTCACAAAGCCAGAAATATTACTGACATAGCCTTTAAGGTCAGTGATGTTGCCCTGAAGCCGGCTGACATCTCCGGAAAGGTCACTCACATTACCAATTATATTTGAAGTATCTCCAGAGATCTTGCTGACATTACCACGGATGTTGGTCACATCACCAGAAATATTTGTCACATCACCCACAATCCCACTTATGTCTCCAGCTAATGGGGAAATCAATCCTTTGAGATTTGAGGTATCACCGACAATATCACTTATATCTCCACTGATATTACTGACATCTCCTGACACACCATCTATCTGTCCAGAAATTTTAGAAGCATCACCGATGATCCGGTGAATATTGACATCGCCTTTTATTTTAGAGACGTCCCCCCGAAGATTTACAAAATCTCCGTATATTTCATTATGGAGACCAGTGATGTTTTGAGCGTTTATTTGGACAATAGGTTTTGTTTCTTTTAACATGGATATATTATAGCATATTATGATATAATTGTGTCTATGAACAATGAAATAGAAAAAATCAAGAAGTTTGTTCGTGCGACAAACTATTTATCAGTCGGACAGATTTATTTACAAAATAACTTTTTATTGAAAGACAAATTGGTCTTTGATGATATCAAGTCCAGGCTTCTAGGTCACTGGGGAACTTGCCCCGGGATCAACTTTGTCTATGCCTGTTTGAATAATTTGATTATCAAGACCAATGCCAATATGATGTTTGTGCTTGGCCCGGGTCACGGTTTTCCCGCTATCCAGTCTAACGTATTTCTTGAAGGGACACTCAGTAAATATTATAAGGAAGCCAAGTTGACTGAAGACGGTATCGCCTATATCACTAAAAACTTTAGCTGGCCGTACGGCTTTCCCAGCCACTCTAGCCCTATGACCCCTGGAGTTATTCTTGAGGGCGGAGAGCTTGGTTATTCTTTGTCTACTTCTTATGGGGCCGTGCTGGATAATCCAGATTTGATAGTGTCGTGCTTGGTGGGTGATGGTGAAGCTGAGACAGGTGCCTTAGCTACCGCCTGGCATTTGTCAAAATTTATTGATCCCGCAAAGAACGGCGCAGTACTACCAATTTTGCATTTGAATGGTTATAAAATTTCTGGTCCAACAATATTTGGGCGGATGAAGAATGCGGATTTGAAATCTTTGTTCAAAGGTTATGGTTATGAACCAATAATTGTGGAAGGTAAGGGGGATAAGGTTTATGAAAAAATGGTTAAAGCTTTAGACGATGCCTACGCTCTAATTAGAAAAATCCAGAAAGAGGCAAGAGAAAACCCTAATCGAAAACTGGATGATTATTTCCGATTTCCCATGATTGTGATGAAGACACCAAAAGGCTGGACTGGACCAAAGTATTTGGCCGGACCTAAGATAGAAGGTAGTGGAGATAAGATAGAGGGCAATGCCCTTTCTCACCAGGTGGTTGGCAAGGAGACCAAGACAGACAAGAGCCAGCTTAAAATGGTGGAGAAATGGTTGCATTCATACAAGTTTGAAGAATTATTTGACTCACAGAATGGTTTTGCAAACGATATTTTAGAAAATGTGCCAAAAGATGGTCTTCGAATGGGTGACAATCAAATTGCTTTTGGAATAAAGAAGGGGGATACCAGCCGAGATTTGATTTTACCTAATACCGAAAGTTTTGAAACAAGAATAACTGAGGCAGGAACGGAACCGACTGGAGCGATGAAAAAGATCGGTCAGTATTTGGCCGAGGTGGTAAAGCTAAACCAAACCCAAAGAAACTTCCGCCTCTTCTCACCGGATGAAACTTACTCGAACCGTTTGCAGGATATGTTTAAGGAAACCACCCGGGCTTTTGTGGGAAAAATAGAGGAGTGGGACAAGGATATGTCTCGGGATGGTCGGATTATTGAAATGCTCTCCGAACAGTCCCTCCAGGGTATGGCCCAGGGTTATATTTTGACTGGCCGTTTTGCTTTTTTTGCCTCCTATGAAGCCTTCATCCCTATAGTCTCCAGTATGGCGGATCAGTATAGTAAGTTTCTAAAGATTGCCCGGAAGACCGAGTGGCGCGGTGATGTACCATCATTTAATTATATTTTATCTTCCACTGGTTGGCGTCAGGAACACAATGGTTTTTCCCATCAGAATCCCAGCTTTATGGATGAGCTCTTAAATAAGAATCATGATTTTATAAACCTATATTTTCCGGCGGATGCCAATGAAGCGGTGCTTGTCGCTGAGAAATGCTTGGCTTCTAAAAACGAAATCAATGTGATAATAGCGGAAAAAACACTGGAGCCTATTTGGCTTACGCCCGCCGAGGCTAAGCGGGAAGTAGAAGACGGCTTGTCCATTTGGGATTTTGCAAGTGTTGAAAATCCAGATGTAGTTTTTGCTGGTTGCGGGCAATATTTGGTAAAAGAAGCTTTAGCCGCTGTTAGTTTGATGAAGCAAGAAGCTCCAGAAGTAAGAGTTCGATTTGTAAATATAGTAGAAATATCACCAAACACTGTTGGTCATGAAAACAAAATATCGGAAGTTGATTTTGAAAGATACTTTACTAAGGATAAACCCGTTATTCTTAACTTTCACGGCTATGCGGATACTTTGGAGAAGACAATCTTTCGTTTTGTAAATGAGCTTGGTCGTATTTCCATTCATGGCTATATGGAAAGCGGTTCTACTACCACGCCACTTGATTTGCATATCAGAAACAAGACTGATCGTTATAACCTTTTGATTGAAGCGTTGGAAAAATTAGCCCAAGACGGTGTCGTTGAGTCCGAGAAAGCTAACCGTTTGGTTCTTAAATATCAAGCCAAAATCAAGGATCACAAGGATTATATTTTGCGGGTGGGTGATGATCCGGAAGAGATATTAAATTGGAAGTGGCATAAATAGAATAATAATTATTAAGATGAAATATTTAATAATAAATCCAGGGAGTGAGTCAAAAAAGTATGCAGTGTATGAGGGGGAGAAGAAGGTTTACCACGCGCATTTTGAGCGGGAGGATGGTGGCTATATCGTAACGGAAGTTTTAAGTGGTCAAAAAGAGAAAACTGTCATTTCGGATAAAGCTTTTGATAAAGCCCAGGCATATTTATTAGAGTTACTTATAGCCAGGAAAATAATCATTTCTCGTGATGATATTTCTGCCATTGGTATCAGAATCGTGGCTCCCGGAGAATATTTCTTGGCCAATAAAATTATTGATAAAGAATATCTGAAGATGGCTAAAGTGGCATTATCCAAGGTACCACTGCACTTAGGCCCAGCTTTGGAGGAAATAAAAGTGTCAGGGAAAGTTTTTGGTACTAAAAAGATTGTCGGTGTGTCTGATAGTGTTTTCCATAAAAACTTACCGGCTAAAGCAAGATATTATGCTATACCCATGTCAGATAGTAAGAAACTTGGTTTGCAGAAGTTCGGTTATCATGGTATTTCTATTCAGTCCGTTATTTCTCAGGTGGAAAAAAGGCTAGGTAAATTACCAGGGAAAACAATCGTCTGTCATTTAGGTGGTGGAGCTAGCGTGACAGCAGTACTTAATGGTAAAAGTGTAGATACTTCTATGGGCTTTACTCCGCTAGATGGGGTGGTGATGGCTACCAGAGTAGGTGAGATAGATCCTGGTGCAGTGATTTATCTTGGAGACAAGCTTGGTCTAAAAGGTAAAAAACTAGAAGAATATTTTAACAATAAATGTGGACTCCTTGGTTTATCAGGAAAAAGCTCAGACATTCGTGATCTACTTAAATTCGAAAAAGACGGGGATAGGGATTCAGCTCTAGCTTTGGAAATATACGCTGAAAGATTAAAAAAATATATAGGTTCGGCCACTGCAGTTTTAAACGGACTTGACTTGCTTATTTTTGCCGGAACCGTAGGAGAGCGTTCCTATATAATGCGGGAAAAAATATGCGCCGGCCTTAGCTTCTTGGGTATTGAATTAGATCAGACTGTAAATAATCAAACTGAAGGTGTAGAGGCCGAAGTCAGTAAACCAGAATCAAAAGTAAAAGTCTTGGTAATGAAAACTGATGAAATGGAAGAAATAGCCAAGGCCACTTTGACCGTTGTTAATTCCTAATTTTTCTCTACAGTCTCTTAATTAGGCTAGACTCTATTTTATCTATATCACTGTCACTAAGCCCATGTTTGCTTTTATTTTCTCGCATCCACTTTATCCGGGCTTCGATCTCTTCTTTTTCTAGCCCTTTGGGGTGGGCGTCCGTCCCAGCCATATTAAAATCAGGGGCAAATATTTCATCTACTTTTGCTCTTTCTCTTGGGCTCAAACCTTCAGTATACATGCTTGACTTGGCCTTCTTGTATTCCTCCTTTGTTACCCTTGGTTTTGATGATCCACCAAATAATATGCTGTATAATCCCATAATTTTACTTAAATAAATTAATAATATGACTATTATAGCATCCCACTTCACCAAAGGCTACGCGGGATCTAGCTCTATTTATGTACTTGCACCGCGAAGCTTATTTGGCTTTGTAAATAAGTGGAGTAGTGTTATAATTAAAACGTTATGAGAAAAAGCAGTACCTTATTGTTCTCCCTGTTTCTAATCGCTGTTTTGGTTTTTTTGGTGGTTATTAACTTTCTAAAGGACTCACCTTTGCTAGATGTTTTCAACGGACTTGCTGTGCCGGTGGTATCTATCTTTCTGATAATTTTAATCGTTATAGTATTTCTCTTCCGAGAGATTGAAAATAATCAGGTCCAAAATGAATTTATCACTATTGTTACTCACAAATTTAGAACGCCACTAACTGGTATTCGTTGGTCCATAGACATGCTTCAGAAGGATATGACATTACTGGAGAAAAAAGACCTATTAATGGAGATGCAAAAGGCTAATGAACGGCTAATGGAGATTGTGGACTTACTGGTCGGTTTTGCCAAGTTTGATAAAAAGTTGCAATATGCTTTTGAGGCGGTCTCATTAAGAGAAATTATTACTACTTCTATCAATAAGTATTCTGCGATGATTAGAAATAAAAGTATTAAACTTTCTCTTGATTCTGGTAAGGAACTGCCGATGGTGATAATAGATAGAGCCAAAATCCAGTTTGTGGTGGATATGCTTATTGATAATGCTATAAAATATACCCCCAAAGATGGTTCAATCTCTGTCGCCTTTGACATGGATAACAACTCAATCACTTTGAGTGTTACAGACACTGGCATTGGCATGAGCTATTTTGATAGTAAAAAAGTTTTTAGACATTTCTTCCGGTCAACTAATGCCAAGCTGATGGATACTGAAGGTTTAGGTCTTGGTTTGTATACAGCCAGGATGATTGTAGATCACCACAAGGGCAAGCTCTGGGCTGAGTCTAAAGGAATAAATAAGGGATCTACTTTTTTTGTAAAATTACCTATAAAAAGATAGTATTTGCTACTTCTGTTTCCAATGTTTAACTATATAGTTATGTGAATCCTGAACATCCATAGGCTGAACTGACGAAACAGTTCTGATAAAGAACTCTTTGTGGTCATTACGATTTACATAAACAGGCTCAAGTGCTTTTGATATTTGAACTAAGCAAATTTCTTTTTCTTGAAGTTGTTCTATACTGATATTTAAATATCGGTGCACTTCCTTACCCAGGTAGTAATTAATTATTTGGGTAAAGTAAACCAGGAAGCCATCAGCGCTTTTCTTTTTTAGTGTTTCATAGTCAGGCTTGATCCCCATTATTTCTCCCTTATCATCTACACCTATTAAAACCATACCCCCGTTAGTATTTAAAAACGCTGAAATAGTTTTGGCCACTGTATATTCAAGCTCTTTATTTATTTTATTTTCGGCATAATCAAAACGGAGGGAACTTTTAAACTCAATTTCGTTATTTTCTCCTTTAGCTATTATGTCCTTAATACCCATAGCAATGTTTGTTGAACTAGACATAAAAAGATAAATAACAACTGAGATAGAGACTACTTCAAATAGGATTATTAAGATAAAAATTGCGGTTTGGGACTCAATCAATTCGGAGAAGGGTAGTTTAGCATAGATTTCTTGGTAGTTACCAAGTAGAGAAACACCATACAGGAGTAAAATACTTACGATGTTTATCAGTATAATTGGAAAGGCTATAGACCGGACTATTTTATAAACAAAATTCTTACTGAATCTTCTCATGGGGCCATTATAGCATAGATAAAATTACCACAAAATTTACCTATTTATGGGCCCTTAGCTCATCTGGCTAGAGGACATTAGAAATTATTCTGTATATAGTTAGCCGTATATTAATAATTATATGATATAATCTGAAAGTGAATAAAATAAATATCTATATTGACGGCAATAATTTATATCGCTCAGCCAAGGAACTTGGTTTTGAGATTGATTATAAGAAATTTAGAGGTTGGCTTCGTCAGAAATATAATCCCGATAAAGTGTATTTATTTATCGGTTTAGTCCCAGAAAGAGTAAAATTTTATGAACATTTACAGAGTTGCGGTTATGTTTTGGTTTTTAAACAAACTGTTTCTATCGGAGAGAAAGTAAAAGGAAACTGTGATGCGGAACTGGTATTAAAGGCATCCTCTGATTTTTATGAGAGTAAATATAACTCTTGTATATTAATAACTGGCGATGGCGACTTTGGTTGTCTGGTGGAATTTTTAAAGGAGAAAAAATCCATGAGTCAGATTATTGCCCCTGATAAAAAGAAATGCTCGTTCCTACTTAGAAATAAAAATGTAGAAATTACTTTTTTGAACGAACATTATCATAAATTTTCAAATAAGATTTCCTCCTAAAAGAAAAAGCCCCCGGTGTAGACGGATCTACACAAGGGTCTCTTTC
>CAZOJH010000003.1:0-15562 GCA_964580125.1 uncultured Candidatus Saccharibacteria bacterium
CCAGCTTGTTCCAGACAGAAATAACCCCTACAAGTGAGGCTAACATTATTATAAAAGATGATATAAATATCTCAAACATGTCTAAATTATTATTCTAATACTGTACCACTAACTATAAATTTTTGCCACTGAATATAACCATATAAATAAGCGCGAAATTATCAGTATATTTACAAATAGAGGATTTTGTTTCAGAGATTAGTTATCCACAGGGTAAAGTCTTGACGGTGAACGTACGTTCACCTATACTGTATCCATATAAGAAAGTCGGATAATTTTAAAAAGCCATGAGTAAATTTATTTTAGAGAAGAATATTCAGTCTGAGCTAAAGAGAATCAACGATATTATTGATCTCAAGATAATTAAAGGTATATCTTACAAAAGAGAATCTCTAAGACACCGTTTTCTGCTCTATCGATTAGTTGACTTACATCGCCTACCAAAATTTCATTCTAATTGGCTTCAGAGATCAGTAAACGTAGTAGCTACTTTTCTGTTATAATAATATTATGTTAAATGATTATAAAAATAAAATAATCTCATTCTATAAGGCTAATAAAAGAATGCCAGTTTATACGGAGATTATGAAGCTCGTGGGCTTTAAATCTAAGAATGCCGTATCCAAGCTAATTCACAAACTAATTGAGGAAGGTGTACTTGATAAAGATTCTAGTGGGCGCCTGATACCTAATAAATTGATTGGAGAGATACCTTTATTAGGTTTGGTAGAGGCTGGTTTCCCTTCTTTGGCTGAGGAGAGTCTTCTAGACACTATGAACATAGATGATTACTTAATTAAGAACAAGGATGCCTCATATCTGCTTGAAGTAAAAGGGGACTCCATGATTGACGCTGGTATTCAAGAAGGGGATTTAGTTATTGCGGAAAAGGTGAATATGGACTCTTTGTTGCAAGGCCGGGCAGTAAAAGACGGTGATATTGTAATTGCGGTTGTTGATGGTGGCTCCACTATGAAATATTATCGAAATCGAAAAGGGAAAGTGTATTTAGAGCCAGCCAATAAGGATTTTAAACCAATTTATCCTGAATCTGAGCTTGAAATTACTGCAATTGTCAAAGGAGTAATTAGAAAGTATTAATTGCCTTGGTTTAGTGTGCTTTTTTTGTTATAGTATAAGTATGGAAGGTCTAGAAAGTATAAATAATTTAGGACCAGAAAATACCGAGAGACCAAGGTACCATTTTTTTTATTTTAATAAGGATATTTCTGATCACCCGGTAATTTTTGACTGTCCGGCTGGAAGCCGTTCAGAAGCTGATTTACTCTATGAAGAAAAAATGGGTAAAAGTTCTAAAGGTGATCATATTAGCTGTTCTACTGTCAGAATCTAATTTTATGGTATAATAATAAGTATAAAGGTCGTATTTAAAATTTTATAAATAAAAAAATGTTAAAACTAAATACTCTAGATTGGGTAGCGTTAGTTCTTGTCATTATCGGCGGTCTAAATTGGGGCTTAGTTGCTATAAATCCTACCTGGAATCTTGTTGAAATGTTACAGGTTGTTTGGTTGATAAAATTAGTATATGCTTTGGTTGGTCTCTCAGCTATTTATACTATTTTTGTAGTTAAGAAAATGGGTAATTGCTGTACTCCAACGGTGTAGTGATTTCTTAAGCAGTCTGATAAAACGTCAGACTGCTAATAGAAGTTATTACTATTTTTATGAATATTTTATCCAACTTAATATTTATTGATCAAAAAATAGGTCAAAGTATAATTTATTTTAGGGGGGACTTTTTTGATCAGTTTTTCCTTTTTATTACTAAACTAGGGAGCTGGCAAATGATTATCTTACTATTTGTCTTTTTTTCAGCTTTGTTTTATTTCAATAAAAGAAAGGGCCTAATTTTACCGCTATTCGTTTCAGTTCTGGGGTCAGGAATAATGACCGTAATAATTAAGTACTTAGTTGACCGAAGTCGGCCAGGCGCCGACATCGCTCTTTATGTTGAAAAGTTACCATCCTTTCCTAGTGCCCACGCGGCGCTTACCTTTGCTCTTTTTGGTTATCTAATTTATGTTATTTTTAGGTCAAGTTTCAGTTTATGGTTTAAGTTTTTTTCGTCGCTAATTTTTGTTTTAATAATTATTACAATCGGCTTTAGCCGTCTATATCTTGGGGTCCATTTTCTTAGTGACGTAATTTCGGGTTATTTGACTGGTTTACTGTGGGTACTCGTTGCTATGTATATTTCTTGGAAAAGAAATTCTTTTAAGATATAACTGGTTTCAAACTATCTTTACTATTGCCATCAGAGATAATCCTAAAACTAATTGTCTGTCCAGCGTCCAGTGTCCCTCTGATTATAAGGTCAGCCAGGTGTTGTTCTACAGTGTCCTGAATGAGTCTGTTCATTGGTCTGGCTCCAAAGGTTGGATTGTATCCTCCCTGTGCCACAAAATTAACAAGATCATTGTCTACAGACATGATTATCCCTTTTTCGGCCAGTCTACCAGCCACTTTCAGAAGCATCAGTTTAGAAATTTCTAGTAGATTTTCCTTTGTTAGTGGGTGAAATAGAACATTGGCATCAAAGCGGTTCAATAGTTCTGGTCTAAATATTCCTTGTTTGACTATGTAAGAAATTATTTCAGACTCAAAGTCCTTTAGATCTTTACCAGTGCTGACAATTTCAAATATCTTTTCCGCTCCAGCGTTAGAAGTGGCAATAAACATAATATTTCTAGCCATCACTTTTTTCCCGGAGGCGTCAGAGAAATAGCCCTCATCAATTATTTGTAGAAATAAATTTAGGACATCTTTATTAGTTTTTTCAAATTCATCAAGTAGCAGTACTCCATAGGGATGTTCACGGAGCATATTAGCAAGAATTCCTTGGGTGTTGTTCTCTCGGGAGCCTATGAGACGTGCTAAAGATTCAGCATTTTGATACTCAGACATATCCAGGCGCATCAGTAGATTGTCATTACCAAACAAGACTTCAGCCAGAGCTTTAGCCGTTTCAGTTTTACCCACACCGGTTGGACCAAGAAAAAGAAAGGATCCAAGCGGTCTCTTCTCATTTCTGATACCGGCCCGGCCTCGCCTGATAGCACTTGAGACAGAGAAAATTGCTTCTCTTTGGGCTACCACTCTTTTCATTAATAAATTTTCAAGGTTGAGAAGCTTGTCTTTTTCATCGGTGGTAATACTTGAGGTTGGTATATTGGTCTTTCCTTCGATGTAATTAAGGACCTCATCTTTACCGATAATTTCAACGCTATTCGCAATAGCCCAAGGTGATATCTCGGTAAGTAAATCCTCAGCCTTATCCGAAGAGACACCATCCGGGAAATAATACTCCGCACTTTTTGCTATTTCTAATATTGCGGGGTAGGTATAAAAGATTTCATAGACTCTTTCTATCGCCAGGGCTTCTCTAGCTATTATTTTAATAATCTCATCAATGAGTAAGGACTTGGTTTGCACTACTTCAAAGCGAGACATCACGGCTGGATCAGTTTCTATTAGAGTGTGAAAATACTCAGTGTCAGCTAAACCAATAATCTGGCCTTCAGAACTAGCTAAATATGGCTCGATTATTTCATAAAGGTTCAAGTCGTATTGCTTAGCTTGGAGGACTAATTTAGGGAAGTTATCAATCACCATAATTATATTCCCGGCCTCCAAGGCTTCCGTAAAGATAGTCTTTAGCTTTAATTCAAAGTCATTTTTATTATCAATAGTTGAAGTAAAATTTGAGGTTAAAAATATGAGTGGTTTTTTACCTATTAGATTTGGGAAAGCGGTTTTACTTTTTATCCTTCGACAAAGGTTCCAAATTACTTCCATCTTTTCTTGCCCTGGTTGACCTACTAGCATAGCATTGGCTCCAGCTCGTCGAGCAAGAATCGATTGTATTTGTTCGAGCTCTCTTTCACGGCCGGAGAGAGATATACTATCTGAGTACACTTCCTTGTCGTTAAGAAGATTTCTGCTATATCGGCTTAGAAGGTAGGTAAAACCATATGACCACTCAGAGGCCAGACCGGAAATTCTGGCTAGCCTTTCTCTGGTCCACCAGCGACGGTCATATTCCTTGGCCTCTATATTGTAGACAATCCAGTTTACCGTTGCTTCAAGATCTTTTTGCCCTAGGCCATGACTAATTAAAACGTTTTTAAAATCTGAGTGATTATTATAAATAAAGTTCGCTATATCAGATACTTTAACTAGAGGAATTTGATCATAATTAAAGATCGGCGGGCTTTTGATTTCAGACTGTTTTACCAATAGAAGATCCGCCTCAGACTCACTAATCCCTAACCGGTAAATAATTTTACGGCCGATACTCTGGGAATTTAACAGACCAGTCAGTAAATTGTCTCTGTCAACCTTTCTCAGTATTCTACCAGCCGAGAAAGTATAAGACTCCTTCCCTTCATAATTATTCTTAGCAATATGCTCAAAATAATAGGTCGAAGCAAAATAAGTTTCGAACATTTGCATTAGAAGGTAGAAACTAATGGTAAGGAAAGCGAGGCCAATTAACTTTTGAATAATAAAATCTGCGGTGGCGCTAGGACCAGACACACCATAATTGCCGAAGATTATACTCAAAATGATGATGACGGGTATTGATAATAATAAGTACTTAGTAATTTTAATTAGGAATCTTCTTTTTTTTGCAGAAAAATAACTTTCCAATATTAGGGCGGGGTACAGGTTACTTTTTTTTAAAAACTCTTCAGTTCTGGTCATGTTTTTATTATTTCTATTTGGAAATTATTAAAATAAGGCCGTAAATCAGGAAGACAATAACTATTAATGGCAGAAGTAGCCAGATAGCTAGGACAATAGGATAAAGGGCTATCAGTGCTGAGAAACAAATTATGCCCAGTAACATCAAAAATGTGCGCATAATTATTCCCACGACTCTGACAATTACATTGACTATAAAAGTAAAAAAGTATTTTTTTAGATCAAAGAATTTAGGATAACTATCAGCCATCCTTTTCCAGGGGGCAAAGAAGTTTTTTAAAAGTAAATCGATTGAAAAAAAGTCAGAGATTAAATAAAAGAAATTCTTAGAGACATCAGTCAGTGAAGACAAAGCTTTACCGTAATGCCAACCTAAATACCCCAAAAGAATTAAAACCATTTGCATACTCTAATTATACAATAGATTTTAAAAATATGGTATAATCACGAAAGTAAATGACCAAATTATTCAGAAAAAAGGTTATTCCTTTTCTCGTATTAATGGTGATACTTATGTCATTGTTTATACAGGCAGAGGCTTTTTCCATCAGCTTAAATCCTGTCACTTTTTTGTCTCAAACAACTAGCATAATTGTAAATAGAGTTTCAGACATTATTCATTATTTAGTTATGCAAAAGCAGTATACTTTTGATAATTTTACTGATCCAAACATTTATCCACCTTTAAACATACCAACTAATCTTGAAAAAGTCTCTCTTCCTTCTGCTACAGAAGAAGAGATTAGTTCTGGCAAACCTATCCCGGTGGGAACTTCCACCTTACCAGTTACAAGAAAACCCGCGTCAGAAACAAGAGTCTCTGTTCCTAGTCAAATCATTCCTTCAGCCCCAGTCTTGGTAGTAAAATCGGATTCAGCTGTTGGCGAAATTAGAGAACCTATTTCTGATTATATTAATAACTCACAAATATTAAATTATACCAATGAAGAAAGAAAAATTCTTTCTCTTAAACCATTAGTTTCTAGTAAGACATTAGATGTTATTGCCAACTTGCGCGCTGATGATTTATTTACTAATCAATATTTTGAGCATAGTTCTCCTGACGGTAAGTCAGCCCCGGATTTGGCGAAGTTAGTGGGCTATAACTATAGTCTAATTGGTGAAAACCTGGCATTAGGTAATTTTGGCGGTGACCGGGGAATCGTGTCCGCCTGGATGGACAGTCCTGGTCATAAAGCTAATATTTTAAATGATAGGTATGAAGAACTTGGAGTGGCTGTTAAAGAAGGAACATATAATGGAGAAAAAACTATTATTGCCGTTCAGATTTTTGCCGAGCCTCAAATTCTTTGTGCTAAGCCAAATCAAGACACAAAGAGTCTTATTGACAGTTCAAGTCTCTCAATAAAGGAAATGCAGGTAGAAGCCCTAGCCATGTTTAATAATCTTAACGCTATAAAAAGTAATCCGAAGCTTGATCAAGTCTATTATAATCAGAAAGTTCAGGAGTATAATTACTTTGCTAGAAGAATAAATGCGGCTGTTATAGCAATAAAAGGAGTAATTGATTTGTACAATGCTGAGGTGGGTAAATATAATTCTTGTATTAGTTCTTAATTTAAATTAATTTATGATTTTATCTGTCCATGCTATCTTTGGTGCGGCCGTTGCCTCACTTGTCCCTACTCATCCAGTAGCTGGTTTTGCCCTGGGTTTTGCCAGCCATCTAGTACTTGATGCCATACCACACAAGGACTATGATTTACTTTCCCTTCAGTCAGAGTCGGAGAAGAGACCAAAGGTTGTTAACTTTATTTATAGTAGGATCAATTTACTGCGAGATATTTTATCTGTGTCTCTTGACGCCATGGTAGGTATTTTTCTAGCTTTTTTGTTATTCTTCGATACCACTCACCCATATATTTTTCTCATTGGAGCAATAGGTAGTTTGATACCAGACTTTTTGACCTTTTTATATTTTATTTTACACTATAAGGTTTTATTTATATTTTATAATATTCATTCAAGACTTTTTCATTCACCAATTATTTTTAAATTAAAACAATCTACCGGAGTTTTTCTCCAATTTTGTACTGTCGCTATTTTAATACTTATATTATTCGGAATTAAGAGCTTTTTCTAGGATTATTCCTGTCTAAAAGGGGCGTTCTTTATTATCTGAATTATTTCATCTTCGGAATCGACTATTTTATATATATTCTCGTCATCTAGATTTATAGTATGTTCATCATGGTAAAGCTTGTCATCTATCAATTTCAATAAAGGAGTCCAGAATTCTCTTCCCACTAACACTACCGGCACTTTAGGAATTTCTCCTGTCTGGATTAAGGTAACTATTTCAAAGAGTTCATCCATAGTTCCAAAACCACCTGGGTAATAGATGTAGGTTTCAGCGGAAAAAAATAGTAAGGTTTTACGACTGAAAAAATATTCAAATTCTACATGCTCAGTAAGATATGCATTGGTGGCTTGTTCTTTGGGTAACTTTATAGCAAAACCGATAGACTTACCACCTGCCTCATAAGCGCCCTTGTTGGCGGCTTCCATAATACCAGGGCCCCCACCAGTGACCACGGCATAATTAAGCTCGTTAGCAATTCTTCGGCACAATGATTCAGCCTGTTTGTAGTATACATTGTCAGGTTTGAATCTAGCTGAACCTAAAACGCTAACCGAACGGGGGTATTTTTTAATCAGATTATAACCATTGGTAAATTCTTTGTCCGCAATTACCATTCGGTTTTTTATCAGTCGATCTATTTCTTTTATGGTTAAAGGCTCACCCTCTTTTCTCTCTCTTTTGAAAAATAAATTTTTAATATTCATGTGGTGGATTATATCATAAAATAATGTAATATAGGAAGACCATGACATTGGATTTTAAAATTGAAAAGAAACTGAAAGGGCAGCTTGGCCGGGTTGGTGTCCTAAAAACTCCACACGGAGTAATAGAAACCCCCGCTTTTGTGGTGGTTGGAACAAAAGCCACAGTTAAATCCGTGGATTCTGCCCAGGTGAAGGATGCTGGAGCCCAGGTGGTGCTTTCTAATACTTATCATTTGTATCTTCAGCCGGGGGATGAGCTCGTGAAGAAGATGGGGGGCCTGGGCAAAATGATGAATTGGTCAGGGCCCACCATGACTGATTCCGGCGGTTTTCAAGTCTTTTCCCTTGGTGCTGCTTACAAAAAGGGTATTTCTAAAGTTCTGCAGGTCACTGATCCGTCTCTCCTAATTCCCGAGCGGTTTGATGATTCTGATGCTCCTAGACTTGCTAAAATTGGCCAGGATGGAGTATCTTTTACTTCACATCTTGACGGCTCGGTCCACTATATTACGCCGGAAAAGTCAGTCCAAATACAACATAACCTGGGGGCGGATATTATATTTGCTTTTGATGAATGTACTTCGCCAAACGAAGATTTGAAATACCAAGGTGAAGCACTGGAGCGAACACACAATTGGGCCAAGAGGTCTCTGGAAGAACATATTAAGTTGGAGAGCCAGAAAAAAGCTCAGGCTCAGGTCCTCGGATTTCCTTCGCAGACTCGGCCAGACCATTCGCCTGACCAGTTTTCTGACTCTCCTCAATACATATTCGGGATTGTTCAGGGGGGGCGAGATGAAGAACTCCGAAAAAAGTCCGCCAAATTTATTTCAGAAGTGGAGGTGGATGGAAAAAAGTTTGATGGGTATGGTATTGGTGGTTCATTTGCTAAGGAGGATATGTCTACAGCGGTAAAATGGGTCAATGAAATCCTACCGGAAGATAAACCCCGGCACTTATTGGGAATAGGAGAACCGGAGGATTTATTTATGGGAGTAGAAAATGGGGTTGATTTATTTGATTGCGTTTCACCCACCAGGTTAGGGCGAAACGGTACCATATTTACCAGTGAGGGTAAAATCCATATTGAAAATTCTGAGTTTCGAGAAGATATCAAGCCGGTAGATAGTGACTGTCAGTGCTATACCTGCACAAACTATTCTCGGTCATACATTTGTCACCTATTTCATGGTAAGGAAATGCTCGCCGGTACCTTGTCCTCAATTCACAATATTTACTTCATTGTTAATTTGGTAAAAAAAATCCGCCAGTCAATTTTGGATGATAATTTTGCGGAGTTTAAAGAAAGTTTTTTAAGAAAGTATTTGAAGAAAAATGAAGAATAACCCCTCCCAACCTCCCCTTGTCAGGGGAGGGGAAGACCCTAAGCTTCTAGGTTTGAAATTTATTCCATATGATAAGGAATTAGTTTCTCGGGCTAGGGAATTAAGATTAAAACAGACTACTGCGGAAATAGTATTTTGGAAAACCCTGTTGGGTAGAAAAACTATTAGCTATAAATTTACTAGACAGAAGCCGTTGGATACTTTTATTGTTGATTTCTATTGTTCAAGACTTTTATTAGCAGTAGAAATTGATGGTGAAATTCATTTAGCCACAGAAAAAAGAGATCAGGAAAGAAGCGATATGTTAAGTTATAAATACGGTATTTTAGTAATTAGATATTCAAATGATGATGTTTTAAAAAATCCTAGTCATGTCATTGATAATTTAGAAAATATAATACACTCGCGAGAATCTTTTCCCCCTGACAAGGGGGATTAAGGGGGTTTTGTCTTGTCAAGTATTCAAAGAGCGACCGTGGGGCATTCACGGTCGCTCGGCTTTCTACATGGTATGTCCTTTATACGGCTATACGTCCTCCGCATGAAAAGCAGAGGAACCTGCCATGGTCATCCTCGGCCGTCATTGGTTTACCACAGCATTGTGGTACTTGGCCACTTTGCTGTACCTGGTCGGTTCTGTCCCAGTAGGATTCGTTTGTCAGCATAGCAGCCATGACAAGCCCAACGTCAGGACCCGCGACCATCGAGCCTTTAGGTTTGGGATGAAAAGTCTCTTTTTTCATAACACCATCCCTTCTCCGGCTAGGCCGGGTGTACTTGTTTTTCTGTAAAAAATATAGCATAATTCTTTTTCCAATGTCAAATTTATTCAAAATAAAAGCCCAATATAAGCCCGCGGGGGACCAGCCAAAGGCCATAGAACAGCTGGTGACAGGATTAAAAAAAGGTTTTAATGACCAGACTCTTTTTGGTGTCACTGGATCAGGCAAGACCTTTACAGTGGCCAATGTAATTGAGCAAGTGCAAAAGCCGACCTTGGTAATTGCTCACAATAAAACCTTAGCCGCTCAGTTGGCCCAAGAATACAAGGAATTTTTTCCTGATAATGCCGTGCATTATTTCGTGTCTTATTATGACTATTATCAACCAGAAGCCTATATTCCGGTCACCGATACCTATATAGAGAAGGAGGCTATGATTAATGAGGAGATAGATCGTTTGCGTCATGCTTCCACTCAAGCCTTACTTACCAGAAAGGACGTGATTATTGTGGCCTCCGTGTCCTGTATCTACGGGCTTGGTTCGCCAGCCGAATACGAAAAAGTGAATATGAAGATTGGGGTCGGTATGGAGATCAGTCGAGCGGAGATGATCAGGAAATTTATCAATCTTCATTTTGAAAGAAATAATACGGATCTAAAACCGGGAGAATTCAGAGCAGTAGGTAATGCGCTTGAGATAATGCCGGTCAATGAAAAGTTAATTTATCGAATTAGTTTTAGTGAAAATAAAATTGATAAAATTACTAAGATTGACGGAGTGACTAGAAGAATAGTAAGTGAAGAAGAAGTTTTTTTCTTATTCCCGGCCAAGCATTTTATTACCAACGAAGAGGAAAAAAAGAGTGCAATTAAGACCATAAAAATTGAATTAGAGGAACAGCTTGAGGCCCTCAAAAAGGCGGGAAAGCTACTTGAAGCAGAAAGATTAAAAAGACGTACCAACTATGATTTATCTCTGATTAGAGAAGTGGGTTATTGCAACGGAATAGAAAACTATTCTCGCCATTTTTCAGGTAAGACGGCTGGGGAACCACCAGATACCTTGTTGTCGTATTTTGGTAAAGACTTTCTCACTATTATTGATGAATCACATGTCACTATTCCACAGTTGAACGGTATGTATGCTGGGGATGCGTCAAGAAAGAAAAATTTAATTGAGCACGGTTTCCGTTTACCATCCGCCTTTGATAATCGCCCCTTAAAATTTCCTGAATTTGTTAAAAGAGTGGGTCCAGTAATTTATACTTCCGCCACACCTAGTGATTATGAGATTAATAAAAGTGCCCAGGTAGTAGAACAAGTGATTAGACCAACCGGCCTGATTGACCCTGAGGTGGAAATCCGTGGTATAACTGAAAAAGGTTCATTCAAAGGTCAGGTTTATGATTTTATTCAGGAAACGGAGAAGGTGGTCAAAGGTGGCGGGCGAGTGATTGCTACCACTTTGACTAAGAAGATGGCTGAAGATTTGAGCGAATTTTTAAAGGCCAAGAGTATTAAAGCCGAATATCTACATAGTGATATTAAAACCATTGATCGAATTCAGATTTTGACAGATTTTCGTAGAGGCAAGTTTGATTGTGTAGTGGGAGTGAACCTTTTGCGTGAAGGTTTGGATTTACCAGAGGTAGAATTTATTGGTATTTTGGATGCGGATAAGGAAGGCTTTTTGCGGTCAGACACTTCTCTTATTCAAACTATCGGCCGGGCCGCCAGAAATGTAAAAGGCAAGGTCGTTCTTTATGCTGATAATATAACCGGCTCTATTACTCGGGCAGTTGAGGAAACAAACAGAAGACGAGCGGTTCAGGTTGCCTATAACACGGCTCATAATATTACGCCTAAAACCATTATCAAAAATATCAATGACATCATGGAAAATCTTAAGTCACCTCACGATAAGGCGGTGATGGAAATTCTTAAAATTGATCAAGAAATAATTGGTAAAAAGCCATTGAAACTTATTAAGCAGAAAGAAATACAATTAAACGCCGCTGTTAAAATTCTGGACTTTGAAACCGCGGCTATCTTGCGGGATGAACTCATCGCTATCAGAAGTCAGATTAGTAAAAATTCCTAGGTTTTTGTGTTAGAATCTCTTTATGTTCAAATGGCCGTGGCGGAGAGGTAAAATACGATATGAAAGGCGGGAAAAGGATATTGATCCAGACGAGATTTTTATTGATTCAGAAAATCTGCCCAACTTTGACACCTTTCAATTTGAAGGGAGATTAGAAAAGCCAATTTCGCGTCGTAGTATTTTTATATTGGCTGGAGTAATCATTTTAGTTATTTTAACTTTTGTTTCTCGAATTGCCATCTTACAGATTCAAAAAGGAGATTTTTATTTTGCCAAAAGTGAAAATAATCGACTAAGGAGTTCTTTAATTTTTGCTAAGAGAGGAATCATCTATGACCGAAATGAAATAAAACTGGCCTGGAATGTTGAAAATACAGAGAAGGACTCTTTTGATTTAAGAAAGTATATTCCACTTGATGGTTTTTCTCATCTCCTGGGTTATATAAAATACCCTCAGAAAGATAAGGCTGGTTTTTACTATACTCAGGTTTTTTCCGGTAAGGAAGGTGGCATCGAAGATTTTTTTAATACTGAATTGTCCGGAATAAATGGATCTATGATTACTGAAGTTGATGCTTTGGGTAATACCCAATCTGAGAACATCATGATTCCAGCCAAAGATGGTAAAAACATTACCCTGACAATAGACTCTGGTATTCAGGCTAAAATGCAGCAAGAGATAAAAAGTTTGGCAGAGAAGGTTGGTTTTTCTGGGGGCGCAGGAGTAATCATGGATGTGAAGAGTGGAGCCATTATAGCTATGACTAGTTATCCTGAATATAATTCACAGATATTAACCGATGGTCAAAATGATGAAATTATCAATAAATATTTGAGTGATAAGAATACTCCTTTTCTTAACCGAGTAATTGACGGACTTTATACGCCTGGCTCAACGGTAAAACCATATATGGCGTTTGCTGCCTTAAATGAAAACATTATTGATCCTTATCAAAATATCTATGGTACGGCCTCTATTTCTATTCCCAATCCGTATGATCCCAGCAAGCCGACTGTTTTTAAAGATTGGAAGGCCCATGGTTATGTGGATATGAAAAAAGCCATAGCAGTATCCGCAGACGTCTATTTTTATACAATTGGTGGCGGTTATCAAGATCAAAAAGGACTTGGGATAGTTAACATTGATAAGTATATGAAGATGTTTGGTTTTGGTGATTCTCTTTCTTCACCCTTTTTCTCCGGTGAGGCTGGGGTAATACCGACACCGGAGTGGAAAAAGGAGAATTTTGCCGGTGATGACTGGCGGGTAGGTAATACTTACCATACCTCAATCGGTCAGTATGGTTTTCAAATTAGTCCTATTCAAATGGTTAAGGCCGTATCTGCCTTAGCCAATGGTGGAAAAATGATTGAGCCAAAAATTCTATTAGAACAGGAAAAAGAGCCTGATAATACTATTATTGACTTAAATTTAAATCAATCATATTTGAAAATTGTCAAAGAGGGAATGAGGGATAGCGTTATAAAGGACTATGGTGTAGCTAAGGGTTTAAATAGCCCTGATTTTTCTGTCGCCGCTAAGACTGGTACCGCCGAGCTCGGGGTTTATAAACAGTTTGTCAATTCCTGGGTCACTGGATTTTTTCCCTATGAGAATCCACGGTATGCTTTTGTCGTAATAATGGAAAAAGGTCCGGGTGCTAATACTATTGGTGGCTTGTTTGTTATGCGTCAGGTCCTGGACTATATGTTGGCAAATGAACCAGAGTATCTGAAATAGTTTGGTTTTTTGGTCAAAATATGTTAGTCTATGGAGTAATATTAGTTTAATAATTCCCCGACAAAGGTTTGGGGCAAGTAAAAAATAAAATGAAAGGAGAAAGAGAATATTTAACCAAAGACAAGTTTGACGAATTGATTAAGGAGCTTAATAATCTAAAGACAGTAAAGAGAAAAGAGGTAGCGGAAAGCCTAGATTATGCTAGAGGTTTGGGTGATTTGTCAGAAAATGCCGAATATCACGAGGCCCGTGAGCTCCAAGCAAACATTGAAGATCGAATTGCCAAGCTGGAATCCATTATGAAAAACACCACCATTATGTCAGGGGAGGCTTCTCATGGTGAGTATGTTCATATTGGCTCAACTGTTGAGCTTGCAAAACAAGGTGATCACGGACATAAAAAATTCAAAATAGTTGGTTCAGAAGAGACCGATATGGCTCAAGGTAAACTTTCTAATAGAAGCCCCCTTGGGTCTGCTGTCCTTGGTAAAAAGGTTGGCGAATCTTTTTCCTTCAACTCTCCTGCCGGGACTATGACTTATAAAGTTATTGGTATACAATAGAAACTAATCGGTAATATTAATAATAATGGCTTCACTTGACGAAATAAGAAATACTAGAATAGAGAAGATAAAAATACTTCAAGCAAAAGGCTTGAATCCTTATCCGGCTGTAACGGCTAGAGAGTACACCCTGAATGATGTAATTGAAAAGTTTGAAATATTATCTAAAGTCAAGTCAATAACTTTGGCTGGGCGAGTGATGGCGGTTCGTGGTCAAGGGGCACTTATCTTTTTTAATGTAAATGATGGAACGGCCTTGTTTCAAGGATTACTGAAAAAGGATGATATGGATGTCGATTTGTTTGATTTATTTGCTAACACTGTTGACATTGGTGATTTTATAGAAATTACTGGTTCACTTTTTATTACTAAAAGAAATGAAAAGACTCTACAGGTTTCCGGGTGGAAGATGCTGACAAAAAGTCTACGTCCATTACCAGATAAATGGGACGGCTTACAGGATGAAGAGGAGAGACTACGCAGACGATATTTAGATGTGATGTTTAATCCGGAAGTAAAGGATCTGATTATTAAAAGGACAAAATTTTGGGGTGCCTTTAGAGAGTTTCTAAACCTTAAGGGCTTTATGGAAGTAGAAACGCCGATACTAGAAAACACTACCGGTGGGGCTGAAGCCAAGCCTTTTTGTACTCATCACAACGCTTTGAATATGGAGGTCTATTTACGTATTTCACCTGAGTTGTGGCTCAAGCGCTTGATGGTGGCTGGCTTTCCTAAAGTCTTTGAGATTGGGCGAATATTTAGAAATGAGGGTATGGACGCCGAACATTTACAGGATTATACACAGATGGAGTGCTATCAAGCTTATTCAGATTATTCTCAGGGGATGAAATTTGTGGAGGAGATGTACAAATATGTAGCTGAGAAAACATTTGGTAATCTCAGATTTAAAATTAAGGATTTCAATATAGATTTAGATAGCAAATGGGAAATTTATGATTTTACCGAGACCATAAAAAAGATAACCGGAGTAGATATTACCAAGGCAGATTTGGAGGAGATAGAAATGAAATTAGACACTTTGAAAGTAGTTTATGAAAGAGGTGACTTTTTTAACCTGACCAGAGCCATAGATAACCTGTGGAAATATTGCCGTAAGCAGATTGCCGGTCCGGGTTTCCTTGTTAATGTACCGGTCATGATGGAGCCGTTAGCCAAAAGAATGGAAAGTAATCCTAACCTAGTAGAAAGATTTCAGGTTATTTTAGCAGGTTCGGAAATGGGCAAGGGTTTTTCCGAGCTTAATGACCCACTAGATCAAGCTGATAGATTTTCTGAGCAAGCCAAACTTCGTGAAGCCGGAGATCCTGAAGCCCAGATGACTGATAATGATTTTGTGGAGGCTTTGGAATATGGTATGCCACCCACATTTGGTTTTGGTCTGTCTGAGCGTCTCTTCAGCTTTCTCTGTGACAAACCCGCCCGCGAGTGTCAGATCTTCCCCCTCCTAAAACCGAAGAAGTAAAATTCGTTTTATCTGAGTTAATCTAATTTTGTTGATTTGTTTTTTTGTGCTATACTAAAAGCACAAT
>CAZOJH010000004.1:0-12854 GCA_964580125.1 uncultured Candidatus Saccharibacteria bacterium
GGTTATGTTCCTAAGGAAGTTTTAGAAAAAGACCGCACCGAAATTGGTCATATTGCTTTGGACGCTATTTTTAGCCCTATCCGCCGGGTAAACTATGAGGTAGAAAACATGCGCGTTGGTAACCGAACTGATTTTAATAAGCTTAAGTTATTTATTGAGACTGACGGTACTATTACTCCTAAGGAAGCTCTTGAAGAATCTATCTTGATCATGATCGGTCAACTAAAAGCCATTGTTGGTTTCAAGGAGCCAGAAATAGTTGTAAAGGAAGAAAAGGAGGAAGTAGATGATTCTAAAGAGACTGACTCTGAATTCCTAAAAACTCGAATTGAGACCCTTGATCTTTCAGCTCGAACCATAAACGCTCTGTCAAACGGTAATATCAGAACCGTTGGTGGCCTGGCCAGAAAGAAGGAAAAAGACCTAGATGATATTGAAGGACTTGGTTCAAAGGGAATTCAAGAAATTAAGAAGGTTTTGTCAAACTTTGGTATAACCTTGAAATAATTACCGCTTATCAGTTTTTAGAAAAAAAAGATGATACATTCACAGAAAACAAAACAATTAGGCCGAGAAAGAAACGTCAGAAACGCTTTGCTAAAAACTTTGGCGGTCTCTTTAGTTCGTGATGGCAAAATAGTGACCACTGAAACCAAAGCAAAGGTCATAAAGCCAATTGTAGAAAAGCTGGTTACTAAGGCCAAGGAGGGTACTCTGAGCGCCAAGAGGTTCATTAGCTCAAAGGTGGGACCAACGAGTGCAAAGGTTTTAGTTGACACTATCGCTTTAAAATATAAAGATCGAAAAGGTGGATATTTGAGAATCATCAAATTAAATGATCGGAAAAATGATGGTGCAAGAATAGCTCAGATAGAATTTGTATAAAATAATATGAAAGAATATAAAATAGACGTAACTGGTAAAAAGTTGGGACGCGTAGCTTCAGAAATAGCTAGTATTTTGATTGGTAAGCAGGACGCTAATTTTCAAAAGAACCAAGTCGCTGATGTGAAAGTTGAGGTTATAAATGCTTCAAAAATGGATATTGATCCTAAGAAGGCCAGAACAAAGGTTTACACAAATTATACCGGTTTTCCTGGTGGTCTTCGTGAGAGGACACTTGAAGAAATAGTGACCAAGAAGGGTCACGCCGAGGTCTTAGAAAAGGCAGTTAGTGGTATGATTCACCGCAATAAACTCAAGGACAAGATTTTGAAGAATTTAATCATAAAAGAATAATATGTCAGAAATAACCAAGGAAAATAAATACATTGAGACTGTTGGCCGAAGAAAGACCTCTATCGCCAGAGCTAGATTGACCCCAAGTGCCAAAGCTTCTTTTACTATCAATGATAAATCAGTGGAGGATTATTTTACCGTAGCGGAACAAAGAGCGATTGTTATGGCTGCTATTTCTGAGATGAAGTTAGAGCAAAAGTTTGCTGTAACCGTCATGGTCAAGGGTGGGGGAGTGAATTCTCAGGCTGAGGCTATCCGCCACGCTATTGCCCGCGCTTTGATTACCTATGATTTAACTTTAAGAAAAGATTTGAAGAAAGCTGGTTACCTAAAGAGAGATCCTCGGGCCAAGGAAAGACGTAAATTCGGTCTCAAGAAGGCCCGCAAGGCTCCACAGTGGTCCAAGCGTTAATCTTATTATATTAAATCAAAATGCCGGCCATGTGTCGGTTTTTTGATTTCTTGATTACACCTTCCTTAAAAAACCTTAAACCGTAAACTGTTTACTTTTTCTTGGTCTTAATATATCACGCTATAGCTTGTATTATTAAGATTGAAGAATATAATGGGAGTATGGGGAATATGGAAAAGGAAGTAAAGAGAAAAGGTAGGAACGCACTAATTCAAAAAATAATTCTTGGTACTGTGGCCACAGCTGGTATTTTGACTGTGGCTGCCCTAGCGCCAAATGTCCTGCAGCTTTTAAAACCATATATAAAGAATAAGAAATCGCTCACCAATAAGACGTATTATGTTAATCAATCCAGAAAGCGTTTGGTGGAGAAGGGGCTCCTGGTATATGATAAAAATGGATATTTAAAACTGACAGTCGCCGGAGAAAGGACGCTCGCAGAGTTTGAAAAACATAGTTTCAAGTTGGTAAAGCCAAAAAGGTGGGATGGCAAATGGCGGATGTTGATTTTCGATATAAAAGAAGAGAGAAGGTCAACGAGGGATAAAGTTAGAAGTACTTTGATGACCATTGGATTTGTAAGACTCCAAGATAGTGTGTGGGTATATCCATTTGATTGTGAAGATCTGGTAACTCTCCTTAAGGCGGATTTCGAAATCGGTCAGGATCTACTCTATCTCATTGTTGAAAGGATCGAGAATGATAAGGAAATCAGGAAATCATTTGGTTTAGCCTAGTCTTAATAAGTCAAGCTATAGCTTGACTTATTAAGACTAAGGGTATTTGATGAGGGGGATTGAAAAGTTACTTTGATTAAAAATTTGACATAGTAAAAGCCCGGGTGTGTCACTCACCGGGGCTTTTATTGGTGCTCCTTGCACCAGTTTAGTGTGTTTCTTCAACCTGGAGCAGGCGGTAACCAAATGGATCGTCATTGATGACCATTCCAGACCACCAGAACCAGACGTACATCAGGACCACGAGAGCCAGAGTCACGGACAGATTTTTCTTGTTCATGTGCGCGCTCCTTACCTAGCCTTGTTGGCGTAGGTTTGCCCGTTGGGCGGTTTCCAAACCTGGACTGGTCATCCGACCTTTCCTTGTCTAATCTATTTATAATTATACACCCAAATATGTATAAAGTCAAGTTAAAATTGGGGCGACTTTTGCTATAATCAAGCGTATGAATAATGATAATGATGAGGTAAAGACGAGTAAAACCGTGCTGGAAGAAGGAGTTGGTAAAAAAGCTGATGAAGTTGAAGAGGTCACCGATGAGGTGGTTTATGATGCCGACGTAGATTCAGATAACTTGACGGATCCCAAGGAAAAACTGGCTAAATTAAAAGAAAAAATAAAGAAACTAGAGGCCGAAAAAACTGAATATTTGGACGGCTGGCAGAGAGAGCGGGCCGATTTTGTAAACTTTAAAAAGAGGAACGAAGAGGAAAAAAGAGACTATATTAAGTTTGCGAATGAAGGTTTATTAGAGGAGATGCTTGCTGTACTCGAGAGCTTTGATATGGCTTTTATGAACAAGGAGCAATGGAATTCTGTTCCGCAGAACTGGAGAGTGGGAGTAGAATATATTCACTCTCAGCTAGTTAAAATTCTAGATGATAACGGCCTAAAAGAATTTGTACCTAAAGTAGGGGATAAATTTGATCCAAATCTGCACATTGCTGAAGAGATGATTGTTGTTCAAAATCCAGAGGAGGAAAGCACAATTAGGGAGATTAAGAAAAAAGGTTATATGATGAATGGCAAGATAATCATTGCTCCAAAGGTAGTAGTGGGAGAGATAAAAGGCTAAGAATAAGGCCTAATAATACTTTAGAAACTAATCAGTTGCCACATAATGAGAAAGCGGAGAAATAATAGATTTGAGCACGAAAATGAACTATTAGGAAGCTTGACGACTACTGGGGTAGGCGTAAATTTATAGTAGACAAATTAGATCTTTTGAAGGTCTAGTCTTATGATTGCAACTTATTATTAAGATTGAGCGGTCGAGGAGTCAATCTTTTTTTACATAAAGTTTGTAAAAAATAAAGTTGAATAAAAGATTAGGTTTATTATTAAAAAATATTAATTTAAAATTAAATAGAATTTATGAAGAGAATTATTTTAAGTTTAGGGGTTATCGCAATTGTGGCTATCGTCGGGGTTGGAGCCACTCGAGCATATTTTAGTGATACAGAAACTTCTACTGGAAATACTTTTACCGCTGGGGCTATTGATTTACAGATTGGTAGTCAATGTAGCTATAACGGTTCAACTTCGACTGAATGTGGAAGTTGGACAATTAAGGATTTGGTTCCAACTGCTGACAAATTCTTCAACTTCGCTGACATAAAACCAGGTGATATTGGAGAAAACACAATTTCTTTGCATGTCTTCAACAATGATGCATGGGTTTGTGCCAAAGTTTCTAATTTGACTGATTTAGAAAATGGTCAAACAGAGCCAGAGGCTTTAGTTGACACGACAACTGGTACAAACGAAGGTGAATTGTCAAATACTATGGAGTGGGTTGTTTGGAGAGATGATGGTGCAGGAGCGGGAGTAGCGGGTGATAATATTCAGAACGGCAGTGAAGCTACCTTGACATCCGGTCATCCTGTAAATGGTGTATTGCCAGTTTATGATTCTACAACGGGTACTGGTGCATTAGTAGGTGATACTGTAGCAAATCTAGGTGTTTCTTGGACTCTTCCATCAACGTCTGAAAATGAAACACAAACTGATAGTCTAACGGCGGATATTAGCTTTGACGTTGTCCAGTCGAGGAACAATTCTAGTTTCAGGTGCATCGATAATAGTTAATAACTAATCCTACTTAACCTTTTATTATGAAAAAAATATTATTAAGTTTTGCTATAATTGTGTTGGTGGCAATAGCGGTAGCTGGAGCTACAGGCGCATTCTATAATGATACGGAAACATCGAATGGTAATATCTTTGTCGCCGGCTCTATTGACTTAAAGGTAGATCATACTCTACAAACATACAACGGTGTGGACTGTAAAACTTGTAGTGTGGATATAAAAAGCGACACAACAAATGATGTGATCGCGCAAGTTGGCGGAGCTGATCCAGGACCATTTCCACATCCAGCAGTTTTGGTAACTAATATCAATCCAGCCTGGACAGCAAATGTCCCAGGTGCCAGTTGGATTTGGTGGACTGACCCCACCCCCGAAGCGGAAAAAGGAATCGAGAGTACTTATACCTTCCGTAAAACCTTTACCTGGATGGGGCCAATAAGTGGAGCAACTCTTTCTCTTGCTACCGCTGCAGATAATGGTTATGAGATATGGCTAAATGGTGTCAATATCGGAAGTGATTTAGGAGAGCAGAATTATAATTTGGCCGGTCAGGATTCCTACACTGGGTTTTCTGGTCAGATAGTCCAAGGAACAAACGTTCTTGAAATCAAAGTAACAAATACAGCTAGGCCAGAAGGTCAAACCTGGGATAACCCCGGAGGTTTACTTTACAAGTTAGCCATTGACGGAAATTGTGGTACAGAATATTTTCAAAATCACTGTAGCTTATGGCAAAGTACTGATTTAACGGATCAAAAGTTCTTTAACTTTGATGACATTAAGCCAGGGGACTTTGGTTCTGACGTAATCAGCTTACACGTAAATGATAATGACTCCTTTACTTGTCTATCCGCTGTTAATGAACAAGATAACGAAAATGTCTGTAACGAAGCGGAAAGTGAAGCTAATGATACTACCTGTACCAGCACCAACGGCGATGGAGAATTAGGCACTCAGACAAATATTGTTGTTTGGAATGACGGTGCCACTCCAAATGGGGCTCATGATTCTGGAGAGGTAATTCTTTATCAAGGATCAGTCAAAGATTTGGATGCTGGACGAATAGAGATCCTGGCCGGTGAAGACAGAAATATTGGTCAGGCTTGGTGTGCCGGAACGATTCCCGCCATGACAGATTCTGATGGAGCTGTCAGTTGTAATCCTTCTGGTATGAATAATCAGGCTCAAACTGACTCATTCTTAGCTGACATTGAGCTATATACTGTTCAATCAAGAAATAATTTAGATTTTGAATGTTCAGACGCTCAATCAGATGATTAACTAAAGAGATTAAAGCCTTTGACCCAACACTTATTAGTAAAAGTGTTGGGAATTGAGGCCTTAAGCCTTGAAAGATGAGAGCAAAAACTGAGAAATTTTTTAAGATACTATATTTAGCGTTTTATATTGCCATAACGGTAATCGTTGTGCTTTTGCTTATATCATTTTTCCCAATTAAAAATAATTACCAAATAAAAATTGTAAAATCTGGATCAATGGAACCGAGTATCAACACTGGTAGTTTGGTTATTATCAAGCCTAGTAAAAATTATAATGTGGGTGATATAATCACGTTTGGTAAAGACACTAAAAATGATATTCCTACCACTCACCGGATAGTATCTAGTCACGCAGTGAGTGGTGTAATCATGTTTACCACCAAGGGTGATGCTAACAGTAGCAAGGATATAAATGAAATAAAGCAAGCTGACATACATGGTAAGGTTTTATTCTCAATTCCATTTTTAGGTTATCTCATTGATTTTGCCCGCAAGCCATTGGGTCTAATTATTTTAGTAATCCTTCCAGCGACAATAATTATTTTTGATGAAGTGAAAAAAATAATTTCTGAAATAACAATGATGAGAAAAAGGAAGCAAGCATTAATAATTAGTTATAATGACAAAGAAATCTGATTATGCGTATATTAAAAATACAACAAAAAAATAGTTTTATTCTCTTGAAAATCACTTCAATCTTATTATTAATTTTATTGTGGACTGGATTTCAAAATATTGATTACACCGTATCATATTATAATGATACCGAAATTTCTGAGAGTAATTTACTTGAGGCCGGGTCAATAAATATTTCCTTGGATAACCCTGATACTTTTTCTAGTGATTTACTATATCCAGGTGATGACACCTCTACTTCAATAGAGATATCAAATTCAGGCAATCTGGATTATAAATACTCTGTTAATACAGAGTTACTTGGTCTAGATTCTTTGGCCTGTAATTATGTGACCATGACAGCTATCAGTACCTCAACTACCTACACGGGTCCAATAGCTGATTTTAACGCCGCTACGGCTTCGACCGTAGAAACAGACTGGAATTATGCATTTATTGTTGATTCAAATACCCCAGCAAGTGTTTGGGGTAAAACGTGTCATTTTAAGTGGACCTATACGGCTTGGCAGGCTGAATTACTGGATTCATCTATTGGTTTTTCAAGTGTAAAAGAAAAGCTAGGATCAGTTAGAATTGGGAAGGCCGTGGTGCTTAATGAAATTCTGCCAAATCCAATTGGTTTGGACACCGTTTCTATGCCCGGAGGAGAGTGGGTTGAGCTTTATAACAATAGTAACCAAAATATCGATTTGGCTGGCTGGGTAATCTATGATAATGAGGATGGCAATGAATTATATATTACCGCTTCTAATACTAATACCGGTGGAACAATAATTGGAAATCACGGCTTCCTGGTTGTATATAAAAATGGTGATGCTGATTTCAACCTGAACAATGATAGTGATAGCGTGCGTTTAGCTACTGGTTACCCAGCCTCGTCTGGTACAATTGTTGATTCATATACTTATACAGCTGAAAAACCAGAAGGTTTTTCATATGCCAGAATTCCAGACGGTATTGGTGATTGGGTAGATCCAATACCAACACCTGGAACCTCAAATATCAACGGAGAAATTGTTGAGCCAATTTTACCCGAAGCAACCAGCACTGATTTAGTTATCGCAGCTTCAACCACCGAGGAAACAGTATCTGGAGATGATACTGCCACGACGAAGGAGGAAATAATCGATGAAGTTACGGCGACCACTACCGCTTCGACGACAGAGGAAACGGTAACCGAAGATGATACCGCTACAACGACCGAAGAGGTAGCCGACGAGGACACGGCTTCAACCACTGAAGAAATAATTAGCGAATCAGATGCTTCTACTGAAATAGATGAAGATAAGGTTGTTGAATCAGATATTGAAGAAACTGTCATTGTCCCAGATAAACAACAACCTCCAAGACCACCCACAGAAAAACCTGTTATAGTTCCAGAAGACATAACTAATTTAAGTACAGATAATATAACCGCATGTAAATATGAATAAAATGATGAAAAAAATATTATATTTTGCACTGTTAGTGACTGTTTTTACTATTGGTTTAAAGCAGGTTGACGCTGAGGTTGTATCATCTGTTCAATTTGAACAGCAACCGCTTTTTAATAATATAAATTTTGTACCAGGTGATATTGCTACCAGATGGATTAGGTTAAGTAATCTAACTTCAAGTCCGCACCGAGTGATCCTACGAGCAATTAATATTACTGACGTTGGAAACTTAAAAGAGGCTGTGAGTTTAAAAATAAAACAGGGTGATATTGTTTTATATGACAATACTTTTACTGATTTATTTAATCATTCAGAGATAATATTATCTCAGGTTCCAGAAAATTCATCCGTTCAATTTGATCTTATTGCCACGTTTTATCCTTCATCGGGTAATGAATATCAGGATAGTATTTTGGGTTTTAACCTGCAAATCGGTTTTGAAGATACCGGCGAGATGGCTGATGATACCACTAGTATTAATAGGAGCGGATCAATAGCGACTGGTCAAAGGAATCTAATTATAAGTAATGAACAGGCAACTGGAGCCTTTCCTCCACAATCAAGTGTGATTTTAATAACCTGGAATACAAATTTACCATCAACCAGTCAGGTTATTTATGGTTTGGCTTCAGACGGCCCCTATCAACTAGATTTATCCCTACCACATTTTGGTTACCCTCAAGAAACAATTGAAGATATAACAAAAGTGACATCGCATGCCGTTACTCTCTCGAGTTTAATTCCAGAGCGACTTTACTTTTACAGAGTTGTTTCCCGAGCTTCTCCTCCAACCATTAGTTATGAGCACACTTTTATGTTAAGGGAGGATGGTACTATTATAATTAATCCAGTATTTGCTTTAGCCACTCCAAATGACCAAAATGATTTTTTGCCAAGAGAAACAATTAATAATCAGGATGACAACGGAGTGACATTTGAAGAAATTTCTTCTACTACGGCGACAACAACAGAGGAAAATGGTCTACCTCTATCCGCTGCTATTGGTTCTATTCGTGGATTTAGCTTTAGCTGGTGGTGGGTGGTTGTGGTGATTGTTCTTGGTGGTGTGCTTTACTACATATACAAAAAAGAAGCTTAGTCTAGTATTATTAGATAAGTTAATAAAAAACACCCAGCCCCAAAGGTAGCTGTGGGAGAAGTAAAAAGCTATAAAACTAAGGATTTTCTAATGGACAGATGAAATGTCCTTTATCTTGCTGGGGTAATCTTGAATACACCACAAAAAGTTATGCTTGACGAAGCCAAAAAATCGTCAGTTATTGTCTTGACAATATTATTTTCAGGAGTATACACTTAATACAGTTAGTTTTGTATTATATCGGGTGGAAAGTAATTCAGTCGGTTATTTTTTACCACAAATAGTTTATTATTTAATTTATAAGCTTTATTAATTTTAATAAATATATGAAAAAGTATTTATCTATCGGTTTGGTCTCTTTATTGGTTTTGTTTGGTCTGATGGTGACAAATATTGCTATGGCCATCCCTGGTACTACTCTGTTAGATGATAATTTTGGAACGGGATCGGCGGTTCGTGATATTCCAAATTGGGATGAGGAGGGCAGTGATGGTGATGGAACAACATTTGCAGAAGAGCCTTCAGTAAGTGGAGAAAATTCCGCGAGTCCAGCGGGTGGTCGTTTTGCTAAAATCGGTGAGGATGAATGGATTTGCCGAGAGATCAATGCTACGGGGTATAATAATTTAAACCTCTCTTATTATTGGAGGGGAGATGATGATGCTGAAAATGATGATCGCGGAATTCTTGAATATAAGGCTGGTTCTGGTAGTTGCGACACCTCGGGTTTTACTAGTTTACAAAACTATGATTTGAGCATTGATAATTCATGGTCAACTCAATCAGTCTTTAGTCTGCCAGGTGGTTTAGATAATACTATCTTTAGGCTTCGTTTTAGAGCAGTTTCTAGCTCTAACGATGAATATTTCCGTATTGATAAGGTCATAATTACAGGTAATTTAATACCAGATACCACCGCTCCGACAACTTCAGTTACTTCGCCAGATGAAGGAGATTATGTAAGAGGAACCGTAGCTATTAATGCTAACGCCTCGGATACCGGTTCTGGTGTGGCTAGGGTAGAATTTTGGCATTCAAGCCCTGTTGGTGTAAAAATAGGTGAAGATACTAGTTCTTCTTATTCAATCAATTGGGATACTACAGGTGTATTGGATGGTGTCCATTCCATCTGGACAGAAGCTTATGATGTAGCTGGTAATCGAGGAGCTTCCTCCCCAGTTTCAGTAACCGTTGATAACACTGCCCCCACTCTTTATTTGTCTGAAGATATTGTAATTGAGGCCACTGGTCACAGTGGTGAAGAAGTGACTTTTACCGCTTCGTCCACTGACAATATTAGCCCTACTGGTCCGGAAGTAACTTGTGTACCGCCATCTGGTTCGACATTTACTCTAGGAAATACAACGGTCAGTTGTTCTGCTACCGATACGGCTGGTAATACAGCTACCGATACTTTCTTGGTAACAATAGAAGATACTACCGATCCTGAAATAACCGCTCCAGGAGATCAGACCTTTGAAGCTACCGGACCAATTACTAGTCCAACTGAATTAATAATTGCAACCGCTACTGACATTGCTGATGCTAGTCTAGATATTGACTCAACTCCAACTAGCTTCGGTTTAGGAACAACAGAAGTTCTTTGGACCGCAACTGACGATTCCGGAAATACCGCTACCGCTACTTCCAACGTAACTATTATTGATACTACTGCTCCCGTCATTACTCTAAATGGTAATAATCCTTTTGCCTTAAGAAAAAATAATGACTATGCAACATACAATCCAGACCCTGACTATACAGTGTTTGACCTTGTCGATGGAGATGATGTTTCAGGGGATGTGGTGGTCACGGTGACCGGAAAAGATTTTGACAATACTGTCCTAGGAGAACACATTATTACTTATACGGCTGTTGATTTGTCAGGAAATCAATCTTCTATCGATAGAACTGTAAACGTTGTAAACAATGACCGACCTATTATTTATAGAATCGGTGGTAGTCCTCTTACAGTTGAAGGTGGTTCTACATACACGGATTTAGGGGCAACAGCAGTGGATAGAGACGAGTCAGATATTACCTCCTCTATCATTACCACCGGGTCACCAGAGTGGCCAATAAATACAATGGTACTCGGCCTAAAAGAAATTTATTATAATGTTACTGGTGCTGATTTGGGTACTACTACAACAACTGATACAAATATTGCTGATCAGGCCAAGAGAGTTGTAAATGTAGTGGATACAACCGCTCCAGTTATTACCGTTGATCCGTTGACCGTCGGTCTCTTAGTTGGTGATTCTTACGATGTTATGTCAGGAGTTGGTGCAACAGATATTATTGATCTTGATCTTACCTCTAGTATTGTGACTGGTGGTACATACACTGACACATCTGCTCCCGGATCTTATACAATAACTTATAACGTTGTTGACACCGCTGGTAACCACGCCATAGAGGTCACTAGGACGGTAAATATTGAAGTTCCAGATACGACTGACCCACTGGTTACTTCTGTCCAAGCTATAGATGCAAACACAATAGAAGTTTCCTTTAATGAAGAATTGCAGAATAATACCAGCGGTCATTATCCAGGTATTTCAGATTTTGATGCCTATGATTCAAAAGACGGAGGTCATAACTCTTATGGAATTAGTAATGTAAGTTACTCAGATAAAAAAGTGACAATCACTTTATCAAATCCACTTAAATCTGGTGATTTACCAAGACTGTATATTGTACCGGGCCCCGTATCGTTGGTAGATTTGTCCGGTAATTATTACAATGATGCGGCTCCAGATGATAAGGAAGTCACTGATAAGATTATCCCAGTTATTACCCTTATTGGTAATGCAACCATAGATTTGACTGTTGGTGATAGTTATACGGATGCTGGAGCGACAGTTATAGATATCGTTGACGCCTCCACCACAGTTACTACTTCAGGTACTGTTGACGCAAATACTGTAGGTACATATACAATCAAATATAATGCAGTGGATGCTTCAGGTAACCAAGCAGAAGAAGTGACTAGAACCGTAAATGTTAATGAGCAGGAAACAACAGGCGGTGGTAGTAGCGGTAGTCGTGGTAACCACACAGGTAGCGGTACCACTAATCCTCCAACTGATGAAAATCCTAATGAAGGTTTGTCCGATGATAATCTGACACAATTACTAGGTTTGTTGACTGTTTTGGGTTCTCAAGCCGAAGGCGAGGCAAACCCACTTCCACCAGTTAACGTTCCAGAGCTTATTCCTGAGCAAGAAGGTGGAGCAAATCCTGGTGCTGTAATAGAAGGAGGAGAGACTCTTCCTCCAACAGTCGAGGAAGTTGCTGGTGCTACTACTACTGGTGAAGAGAACGGCCTGCCTCTATCTGCTGCCGTTGGTTCTGTTAGTGGATTTAGCTTCAGTTGGTGGTGGGTGGTAGTGATAATTGTTATTGGTGGTGTGCTTTACTTTATATATAGAAAGAAAGTTTAATCTCAAATTATTAGATAAAGTAACAAAAAATCACCCTGAGATTTTCGAAGGGTGATTTTTTGTTATTGACTTTCACGGTTTTGTGCTATAATGGACCAATGTTAGCCGTTCAAAAACAGTGCAAATACTTCTCCCGAATGATGACAATGCCAAACGGTGTTGAGGCCTTGGTGGTTTTTGAGCTGATTGAGAGAAATGGCCATCTAGTAGCAAAAGCCATCTATGCTGAGGCTGTTGATGCCAGTACTATTCCTGAAGAGAAAGTCTATGCCTTGCCCGGGGTCAAAAGCCCAGTAGAATTTGTTCCCGTCCAGTTTTTTACTTCAGATTTTATACATTCATTTCTAAAAGATTTTAGTTTTGTCAAAAGTCAGCGAACCCGTGCTCCTAGTCTGTAAAAATATCTTCAAAAGTAAAATACAGCTTTTTCTTTGCACGATAGAAATTTTTCCGTCAAAAAATTTCTTCTCTACTCCCT
>CAZOJH010000005.1:0-12541 GCA_964580125.1 uncultured Candidatus Saccharibacteria bacterium
GAGCGTGGGTGACATAAAATTAGATTATATCACTTGATTGTCTCGACTAGTGATGAAATAAGGGGCTAGGTTAGTAGTCATTTTGTTAATTCTAAAATTACTAACTCAAGTCTGCTTTACGGCAGAAATAAATTAACTAAACTTTGTAGCCACAATCAGGTCACTCTTATGCACGCGGGTTCGATTCCCGCCATCTCCACAAAATTAAAAACACCTTATTAAGGTGTTTTTAATTTTGTGGAGATGAGAAAGTGCTGGGTAGCACTTTCGTGCGGGAATCGAAGCCTGTTTGAGATTTTTTAGATCCTGAGTCTTTCGAAGGAGAATAAAAAATCCAAACATGGGTACTGACCCTGTAAGGGTCGAGTTCCGCTCATCTCCACAAAATTATTTTTTATACTATATTTTTATCAGCAAGTTTTGCTTTTAAGACTTCTATTTCTTTCTTTAATTCAGCCATACTTAGCTCACGGTCTATTGTAAGTTTATAAAACTTTTCCATTTCTTCATATTTTGCTTTTAATTCCCCTTCCGCCTTCTTACGTTCGGTGATATCAATACCCGTACCTACTAAGAACGGATCCCCCTTAATCATCAGTCTCTGTCCAGTCATCAACATCCATATAAATTCTGGCCCACCCTTAAGAAGAACTCTTCCCTCCACTGACTCACTCGCCGCACCAGATAAAATATTCGCAATCTTTGACTGAACCAAAGCACGGTCGTCCGGATGTATCGTGTCTGAAGCGTTTGTATTAGCCACCTGATCTTCTTGTTTTCCCACTATAATATCCCTCTGAAAAGAATTCCACCGCGCATATTTACCATTCTTGTCTATCACGTAAAAGGTTCCGGGGATACTATCTATAATTGTCTCACTAACAACCTTTTCCTGCTTAAATAATTCCTCTGTTTTTTTGTGCTCGGTGATATCGTGAAAAATCCAGATGCTTCCATAATTATTACCCTCTTTACTAATAACTGGAGCTGAGTATCTCTCTAAAATCATTCCGTCCTTAAATTCGATTTCATCTTTACTAACCTCGGTTGGGTGTGAATATAGATATTTTGTCTTTTCAATAAATTTTTCTGGATCTACAGTTCTGTTTTTAACATATTCTAATTGTTTACTATCGTCATTGATGTCTGCGATATCTTTGGGAATTTTCCACAAATCTATACAACGCTGGTTTTGAATAATCTTCTTTCCTTCAAAATCAACAACCAAAATACCGTCAATAGATGAATTAATCTGAGCATTTAATAATGATGTTTTCTCTATCAATTCATTTTCTATTTTTTTTCTACTTGTTATATCACTAAGGATTACAGCAAAATATCCTTCTTTCGGAGAATATGCGGTAACATCGTAATATTTGTCTAAATCTTTTGCATAATTATCAACATGAACAGGCTTCATCGTTCTTGCCACCTGGCCGTAAGTATCAATCCAATATTTTTCCAAATTAGGCAAAACATCTAATACCCTTTTATTTATAATATTTTCTTTTTTTAATCCGGTCAATTTCTCATACGCAGGATTCACTTCCAAAATAATATAATCTATGGGCTCACCTTTTTGATCAGTTATAATTTTATGCAAAGCAACACCCTGCTCCATACTATTGATGAGTAATCGGTATTTTTCTTCACTTCCCATTAACGTTATTTCTTGATTATTTTTATCCATATAAAATAATATGAGTTAATAAATACAATGTAGTAATTATAACGTATTTAATTATTATGTAAACTAACTACTTAATACCCTGCGTGTGTATCCTCTATTGCTAGACAATTAAACATTTTCAAGGGCTATTTTGAGATTTGGGTGGTTATTATAATAGACTCAGAACTTAGATAAACCGAGACAGACGAATCAGAAAAAACAGTGACAAAATTACATACCTACCCCTGGGTGTCTACCCTTATCAAGTATTCCAAAAATAATCGCCCCAATCAACCACACCACGGAAACTATTATGACAATTGTTTTGTCCTCCATATCTTTTGCTTAATTTCTTTTACTTCCAAACTTTTTTTCCAGCTCGGCTAAATATTGATTTCTAAATTCGGTGATACTTGGTATTGGTCTCGAGCCGAGGGTTATACTAAATCTATTCTCCTCCTCTATCCTCTTGATTTCGTTAATAAAAGCCAAAAGACCTTCTTGTAGTTCCTTTATCGTTCGCAAATCATACTCATCTCTACTAGCCGTTCTATACTGACCAGCCGATATTCTACCCTCATCTTTATTTAAAAACCTCGCAACTACATTACGGGCTCGGAATTGCTCCGCCACTCTATTCGTATCAGCTGTTCTTTGTTTTGCAGTCTCACAATCTATCTCTAGCCGAGCCAAGCTATCTGATAGTTCCCCTGAACCAAAAGTAGTATAAACTGTGCCCCCCTTTGTCCCATAATCAGTGTTAAAATACTTTCCTGTTAAACTTGACCTATCCTGTGAAGTCGCAAAAGAAACTGCTACAGAGTCTCTTTCTTTTTTAAAGCCTTCAATTTGGCCTCCAAACTGATTTTTTTGAACTAAATCGGCTAAATTTGTAAAAGCGGTTTCTAGTACTGGCTTAACTCCTTCAAGCATTTCTGCCGTCTTTTCTTTAATAATCTGGTCAGTAAATCTCTCATCACCCCTAGAGACCGCAGACTTGGCATTCTCCCATTCGAATTTAAGTATATCGGCTAGATTGTATTTTATTTTGTCAGGATTAAACATCTCAGGTATACTCGCATAAGTTTCTCTATCAAGGCCCGCGATTCGTTCTTCTAGGAGGGTAAACACAAGTGTTTGTATTTTTTCTCTGAAAAGTCGTGAGGCAATGTCAAAGTTTTCCCACCGGCCATATTTTTGTAATCCAATCACATCTTTCGCAGTAATGTATGGCTTACGGCCTCCTTCCCGACCCTCCTTAGTCCAAAGCTTAGCTATATTTTCCTGCACATCTGCTCGGTGTTCCTCCACCAAGCTATCAGCCAAAGCTTCTAATTCTTTTTTCGGAATATTCATCTCCTGTTCTTCGGCACTCTTATTCAGTTTTTTAAATGTCCCATATTTTTGGTCTGGATCGTTCTTAGCTAATTCATCTTTTAAATGACCTTTGGCTTCGGCTCTGGCTTCAACTTCTGACCGTAATTTTACACCCAGTTCTTTAAGAGAGGCTTTTAGAGTTTTATAATGATCAACTGTTTCGTTTTCCTCGAGACCTACCGTTTTGGCATAGTCATCCAAGGTTTCTACCCCTTGACCGACTAAATACTGCCTGACTGTTTCGTTTCCAAGCATCCTACCAAATTCCGCCTCAAGCTCTGCCATCTGTAATCTAGTGGCCTTATATCCACCTAAGGCTTCCTGAGCTGAAGAGTCAGCCTCTTTTGCTTCTTTTCTGGCGGCCGCTACACCTCCAACTTTTGCCTTAAGCTTGGTCACATTTTCTTCTCGTTCTGCCTCGGCGGCTTTGAAAGCCTTCAACCCTATTTCTTCAAATCCTTTCATGAGTTTATTTTATTAAGTTAATAATACCTAACATTGTATCATATATCCAAAATAAAAAACCATCCTTCGTTGTTCTCAACTCAGAATGGTTTTTTATTTTGACCGTTCGGGCGGTGGTTCGTCAGAAGGCTTGTAGTAAATCATGACTTTATTCCGTGACCAGGGACTTATTCCCCAGTTTGGTTAAAGCTTGTTTTACTTTTTTGCTTTTTCGGGCTTTTTCTTGATTAGAAACAAGTCCAGAAAGCATGGTACCAACGGCACAGCCGAGAGCATAGAATACGATCAGATTCCAATTGTTTATATCATCAACAAAAGTGCGTAGAACGTAGAACCAAATTAGAACATTTATGACAGTGATGACACCACTCATATATATCCTCGATTCCACTACGGTTTTTGTCCAATAAACGACAATAAACATCTCAATCATTCCCAAGGCAAAAATAAGCATAGCTTTTTCCCTTATTAACCCAATAAACCATGTTATTAACAATGATTTAGAGAGAAGGCTGTTAAAGATCGACCTTTACCCGTCGTTTGGGCGGGACATAAACAAAATATGCCCTTTCCGGCATATTCAATTTAATGCATATATTGTACACTTATTTACATAAAACGCAAGTCTGAAAACTTGCCCTAAAAGACAAACTATGCTATAAATGAGTCTCTCATATAACTGATAAATAAGTTGAGTAATATTAAAATCAGAATAAATCATCAAATAAAGTCTCCTGAGTTACGGGTTATTGGCCCAACCGGTGAGAATTTCGGAGTGATTTCTTTACAAAGTGCTCTTACAAAGGCTCAGGAATTGGCTCTCGACCTGGTGGAGATATCCCCCAATGTAGTGCCTCCCATTTGTAAAATAACTGATTTTGGAAAATACCAGTATGATGAGAAGAAAAAGCATAAAGTAGCCAAGACCAAGGTTAAGACCATTGAGACCAAAAGTTTGCAGGTAAAGATAGCCACCGATGAACATGATCTCCAGCTTAAGGCTAAGAAAGCCTCAGATTGGTTAGCAGAAGGTCATAGAATAAAAATAGATTTATTTATTACCGGCCGGGCTAAGTATATGGATTTCAAGTTTTTAAATGAGAGATTAGATAGAATTTTGAAATTAATTACGGAAAAGTTTAAAATTGCGGAAAGTCCTAAGAAAGGGTTGAAAGGACTAACCATGGTGATAGAGAGAGCTCAATAAAAGTATTTAACACAAATATTATGAAAACAAATAAATCATTTAGTAAAAGATTAAGGGTTACCAAGACAGGTAAAATTATCGGTCGAAAGGCAGGGCAGAATCACTTTAATTCTAAGGAATCAAGAAGAAGCCAGCAAGCCAAGAGAAGGACTTTGAACGTTAACTTCAGTAATAAAGCCAAGGCTAGATTTCTGAACGGAGCTTAATTTAATAATGTGAGCAAACATAATTAAAATTTTTTGTCGCGTAGGACCCACCCGTACTCGGGAAGGGTAAAGCGCAAAAAATTGACCAGAGTAAAAAGAGGAGTATTAAAAACCAAGACTAGACGTAATCTCTTAAAACAAGTTAAGGGATACAGATTTGGCCGATCCACCAAGGAGGCGGCTGCTACAGAGGCTATGATGCACGCTGGTGCTTATGCCTTTGCTCACCGCCGAGACAAGAAAGGGGTAAACCGCCGATTATGGAACGTAAAGATCAATGCCACCTTAAGACCAGAGGGACTTACTTATAGCAAGTTCATTGGCGTTCTTAAAAAGAAAAACATTGAGGTTGACCGCAAGATCCTCGCTGACCTTGCCGAGAACAATCCAGATACTTTCAAGAGGGTGGTGGCTCAGGTTAAATAATCTAATAATCAAAAAACCTCCGAATGGAGGTTTTTTGATTTGTTGTCTACAATTCTACCTCTACCGTCTGCTTATACTCAGGATAAATAGCGTCTACTCCTAAGTTATCCCTTAACTTTTGTACCAGAAACATTGAGGACTTTGGCTCCCCCATCACAGTAAACACTTTTTTAAGCTTTCCCCCTTCGGCCGCCTTAGCTACAAACTCCAAAAGATGATCAGAATCTTTGTGGGATGAATAACCGCTAATAGATTCTATCTTAGCATTTACAACTTTTTCCTCCCCATATATAGTTACTTTTTTTGCCCCGTCTTGAAGCTGACGGCCCAGACTGCCAGCGGCCTGATAACCAACAAAAAGAATCTCCGCATTAGTATTTGAAATATAGTTTTTTTCATGGAGAATTACCCTTCCTCCCACAGACATACCAGATCCAGCAATAATAATCTTTGGGTTTGGTACTTTTTCAATCATTCTGGATTCACCACCCTGAACAATAAACTTTAAACCAGGAAAGTTAAAGATATCATCGCCGGATTTTATATCCGCTTGGGCTTTATCATTGAAATCCTCGGAATACTTTTCATAAACACCGGTAATCTTTATGGCTAAAGGCGAATCGAGAAAAACAGGGACCCGGCCTTTTATTTCTTTGTTTTCAAACATTTCATTCATTTCATAAATAATCATCTGCGTCCGCTCCAATGAAAAGGCTGGAATGATAAGAGTTTTTTTATGAGCAACGACATCTTCAATCACGTTTTTTAATTTCCTTCTCCTTTCGTCTTTTGGTTCATGATTACGGTCGCCATAAACTGATTCCATTAAAATATAGTCGGCATCAGAAATCTCTTCGGTATCTCTAAGTAAGATAGACGGTGAGTTGCCGAGATCACCAGTAAATACAAATTTCTTTCCATTCCGTGACAATTCAACCATCGCCGAACCCAGAATATGTCCGGCATCTTTAAAATAAACATCGACACCATCCTTTAATTCTTTGGTATTGTGATAGGACAGAGTATTCCATAAAGCTAAAGCGGGTGGAATATCAAAAGCGTCATATATCGGTAAGACACCATCATGTCTGGCTTCCGTATCTAAAATTCTAACCATATCAGCCAGGAGAAATTCAGCAATCTCTTTTGTCTCTGGTGTACTTAATATCTGCCCTTTAAATCCGTCTTTAACTAACTTAGGAATTCGGCCAATATGATCAATGTGAGCATGCGTCACTATTAGATAATCAATCTCACTTGGGTTATAGGAAAACTCCGCTCGATTCAAATTTTCCGCCGATTGGTGACCCTGTACCAAACCACAATCAACTAATATTTTAGAATTTTCCGTCTCTAGTAAAAAATTAGCTCCTGTCACCGTCCCTGTTCCGCCATAAAATGTCAATTTAGCCATGTAAATTAATTTTTAATTAGCCCAGTTTTATTATAAAAAGGATGTAAAATATCTTGTGAAGAGTTCTCCGTGCATTTTCTTTTCTGAATAAAATAAGTATAAGCTAATACTCCACCCAAGCAGTCGTTAAAGAGATCCAAGGCGGTATTCAGATAGTAACCAGACGACCTTATAGAAGTAATTTGGGTAAAGTTTTCTAATAATTCCCAAACAACTCCAATCAAAGCTGCGGACACAAAGGCAATGAGAAAGCTTTTAATTTTGTATTCCTTTAGGGAACTTAGCAGACCAAAGGTTGAGGCCAACCATAAAATAGTAAGAGCCACCCATAAGCCGCTAAGAACGTGAACCAGAGTCTCAAACCAGGGGTATACCCAGTATAAAGAATAATATGAACCCACAGAGTGTAGAGCTAATACGATCAAAAGTATCAGCAAAGAAAATGGAAACGGTTTTTGTCTGAACATGTGATGATTATACCACACCACTTCGCTAATTTCCAAAGCCAAATTAGCTTCGCGGTGCCAGAAATAAAAAAACCGTCCCAAGTTTTTGAAGGACAGTTTCTTTATAGGAGTTATTACGAGGTATTCCCCAGAAATGATTCTAGGTGGGTGTCCGCAGATAGACAGCCAAGGCCGCTACCGATATAGAACTCCCTTAAAAATTATTTAAGCTAGAAAATACCTCAAATAACTCCTTCTTTCATTATAGTCTACTCAAGGATACCGTCAAGATTTACATCGTAAAGAATTGCGTCTTGAATAAGCCTGTAATTCAATATTTCCTCTGGTTTAAACCACAGTTTAATTTCTCCCAGCGCTTCTTCTACTGAACCAGAAGCGTGGACAAGGTTACGGATAGCTCTATCATAAGTATCAGCTATTTGGTATGAATCCAATACAAAATCCCCTCTAATAGTCCCAACGTCAGAGCTTAACGGCTCAGTCCCGCCAGTCATCTTTCGAACAATTGGGACCGCGTGTGCTCCTTCCCAAACCATAGCCACGACTGGGCCACTCGTCATAAATTTAGTTAACCGTGTCAAAACTTTATTTCCTACTACGATTGGATCACTTGAGGGTGGAGTTATATTTTTTAATTTGTAGCTAGCGATTGATTTCTCCCCTACCTTCCTGAGCCATTCTGGATCAAGAGTGTAATGTTTCTTGGCAATTTTAAACCCATTCTTTCATATCTCCTTATTATTTCTCCGATTAAAGTCCGCTGTACACCATCTGGCTTTATTATGACAAATGTTTTTTCTTTTTTTGGATGATCTGTGTTTATTTTTTTCATATTTTTTTCTAATAGGCGGGAAACGTTTGATTTTAAAATGTCTGGTTGAGGTTCCTATCAGGACCGACCCGAGGACTTTTAAAATTAAATGTTTTCCGCCTATGGGTTATTAAATTTTAAACGGAGCCACCGGGACTGGCGGTGGTACCTCCTTTTTTTCATACTTTTTCATAATTTCGGCTTCTATTTGTCCTCGGTCACGTCCAAATTTTAGATAGGAAAGCTCCTTCACTTTATCTATCAACGCGCCATCACCCCTTGGGGGAAATGGAATGAATAAATTAAACGGCTTGACTGGTCTACCCTGTGAAAGCATCTTCATATAGCAGTTCAAATTATCAATACTCATTAAATCCTTAGCTGAGAAAGCGGGAGAAAACTGTTTTTCTAAGTATTCAGCATCTTCTGAACTAACTCTAAATGAAGCAATAGATCCAACGTTACCAAAGACAGAATCACGAATATCTTCTTCTAGCTGAGCAATGAACTGATGGGCGACGGTCAGGGACAATTTATATTTCCTAGCCTCGGAGAAAATGGTAGAAATTGAATCCGTGGTAATATTTTGGAATTCATCAATATATAAATAAAATGGCGGCAGGTCTTTTCCCAAAGAATCCACGCGGGATAAGGCGGCCATCAAGATCTTGCCCACAATAATAAGCCCGATCAAATTAGCGTTAATATCCCCCAGCCTTCCTTTGGACAAGTTCACCAGAAGGATTTTCTTTTTATCCATTATCTCACGGAAATTAAAAGCCGATTTTTCTTGAGCAATAATTGGGCGCATAATGTCATTCTGTAAAAAGACATCAAACTTACTTACAATATATGGAACAATATTAGCAAGTGATGCCTCACCGCCTGCCTTCTCGGCTATTTCCTTCCAGAACTGAATCACCAAGGGATTTTTACATTTAGAAATTTTTAAGTCTCTAAACTGCTTGTTGGACAATACTCGAGAGACATCTAGTAAGGTATTTCCGCTTTCCGGATCTTCCAAAACGAGCATCACGGAGTTTCTAAAATATTGCTCAAACATCGGTCCGCCAGCAACCTTCATATCAAATAATTTATTAAAAATAGATAGCATCTCGTTTACGACAAAGGTTTTTTGCTCAGGAAATCTAGCATCATATTCCAACATATTAAGACCCATGGGGCGAGCCGTATATGATGGGTCAAAATAAATTAAATCTTCCAGTCTTTCTTTGGGGACATAGGACAACACATCAGCAATATCTGAGCCGTGGGGATCAATCATACAGACCCCTTCACCGTTAAGAATATCTTGTCTGATCATCCGCTTAAGTAAAGTAGTTTTACCAGTACCAGTCTGACCAATAATGTATAAATGGCGCAAGCGATCCTCTGGTGACATAAAGATATCCGTTTCAATATTACGATGAATATTTTTACCGAGTGAGACACCACCTTTTTGTAAATCTAATGGAGCCTGGGCCGTTCCCGCCTTACTTTGTTTGAGTTGCGAAGTACCTAGAATCTCATTTTCTGGTAAATGCATAATAGTGGTAATCTCTCGGACATTTAGCGGTACTTTCTGTTCATCCTTGAAAACACGGAAAGAAAACTCCCGGAAAAATGGTCGTAAAGATTTACCCTCTAGCCGTTTAAAGGCCAATTTATTGCTCCCCGTGTTTTCAAACTGGTTAAAGGCGGATTCCAAATCTGACAGAATAGATAGAGCCTCTCCTTCTGTTCTAGCTGAAGCCACAATCCGAATATTTGTTTCCACCGTCGGTGTAGTAATCTTGTTATTAAGATTTTCAATGATCTTTTTATCTATATCTAATAACTTTTGATCTGTCTGCCCCTTCTCTTTATCTTTACTTTTGTTATTGTTTACCAGACCATCGGCAATTTCCCTAAAAACCTTTTTAGTCTCTCCAAAAAATGTAAGGCGGTCCATATCAATGGCCTCCTTTAGGTTCATCCCTTTAGAAAAATCTTTTAAAGCTTTTTTGTAAAAACCAACGTATTTTTCCCCCACTGGTTTAAAAATTATCTGGATGCCTGCCCCTTCACCATCACGATCAATCTTAGAAAAACTATTGAGGATGACATTTAAGGGATCATAATCAAATAGTTCATAAGTCTTCAGCGGATAGATATGGTTCTTCTCCTGTTTAGCATATGAACCAACAGAAAAACCTTGTTCGTTAAAAATGTTGTAATCATCTTTTTTTTCAAAGATCCTTGCCTCAGGAAAAATAGAAAGTATTTGTTTTTCAAAAAGTTCCTTTTTGCTATCAGGAACAGAAATATAGAAAATAAATTCTTCACTTTTATTAGCATTAGCGAGCTCAATCGTAAAATAATCTGAACTTTCCTTTTCTACCGAAACTGAAATCAAACCGGCATAAAACTGCTCCATCTTTGAAATAAGCTCTTTTAGATTCTTTTGCTTACCATCCGCTTCATCAGATTGAGGTAGCGCCACCTCAAACAGGGTCATCTTTAAGGCCCGGAAGAAGGGGCTTTTCTCCTTTGACCCGGCCATAGGCAACCCGGCCTTAATATATTGAACCAAGAACCGGTGGAAGTCATCATCCAAGTGAGCATCCTTCAATTCTTCGACAATGGACAGAGCATTCATCAATCCTTTCGCCTGCAAAATACTGACTAGTTCTTCCATCTTAGCGTCATGTTCTTCTGGTGATAAATCCAGAGTGATGGACTCAACCTCAGCTGACTTTAACTGGTAATCCGGGCTTAGAACCTCTTCCGGCTTGATAGATTTGTATTCAATAATCTTATCAGTAATAACGGCTTCTCTGGGTATGGCCTCACCATTTTCTGCCAGAATCCTTTCATGCTTAGCTACTTGATTACGCAAATAATCTAATTCTTCCTGGGGTGAAGAAAACTTTTGCTCCATTTTTTCTAGTCCCGTTTCCATTAGAGAGAATTATAGCACATGAATTCCCTCTTTTACAAAGATAAAGAAGACTATCTCAAGGCTTGAATCAATCTTAAGATCAAATCCCAGCTGATTAAGGAGGTGGCATAATTTGGACTATCGGCAGAAGAAATGGAACCAGAGTCCTTGAGACAACGGACTGAATAACCATTAAGTTTTTCCTCTTTACCGACCGAATTTGATAATAGACGCCAGGCAAAATCATCACCATAGCCTGCGGTATAATCCGAAGAAGTCCAAAAATACGTATCACCATGCCAAAAACCATTAGTGACTCGCCCGCCCGCCCCAGAAGTCATCTTAAATATAGTCGTCATATCACATCCCTCAAATATTGGACAATCATTTGGTACCAGCTCAGCACAAGTAACCTTTCTTGTGCAAAGATTAGTAAGTAACGCATCCGCTTCATCATAGGTAGGTAAATGCCACCCGGCAGGACATATCCCGTAAAATCTACTTGGGCTAGCATAAGTTGCACATTTTGCTTGTGCCCACTGATACAACCCACCATATACATTACAATTGGTTTCATTATTATCAAGACAATACTTCTTGACCTGGGAAGCCTCGGTCGCTATCTGATCAGGACAAGACAAATTTTGATTATTTGAACCAACAACCATATTTCCTAAATTAAGGTTTTGCGTCATCCAGCATTGGCCTCCAATTGGTGCAGTTGTGTAGGTCTTACCATCTCGAGAATCAACGATTGAATTACCACAACCCACAACTGGAGTCCACTCAGCATAAAGATTTAGAGTAGAAGTACCCATAGCTATGGTAGAAGATATCCACCTAAAGATTCCACTACCGTCAGCCATGGTATTCCAACCAGAAAAAGTATTACCTACTTTAGTAAGATTACTACTGCTAGCAACCGTAACTAAGTCTTCGGCATGATATGTATTCAGGTCAACTGGAACAATACCCACACCACCATTGGCATGATATATGACACCATAAGTAATAGCCGGGTCTGGAAGCCACTTAGCATATAAGATTAGATGGGTAGAGCCCATAGCAAAAGTTGAGCCAGCAGGATAGTCTGCGCCACTACGGTTAGCCGCCGTGTTCCAACCAGAGAATACATAACCAACCCTTGTAAGATTACCAGTATTATTTTTTACCGTAACCGTGTCTCCGATATGATAATAATTATTATCGCCTGGAACATCCCCCCCATTATTATTATTGCCACGATAATTTACGAGATATGTTGGTAGCGACCACTCGGCATATAGAACGACATTGGCAGAACCAGTAACAAGTGAGCCCATAGATTGGTAATGCGTTCCTAGACCATTTGCTTGCGTATTCCAGCCAGTCCAAGCAAAACCAGTCTTAATAAAAGAATTCGGATTAACATACGGTATAGAAATTAGATCTCCAGTGTGGTAGAGATTTGAATCAACAGGGACACCTCCCCCGGTATTACCATTACCATAATAAGTCACAGTATAAGTATTGGCCGGATTATCCGCCGTCCACTTCGCATACAACACCACATTAGCCGAACCCATAGTAAAAGTAGAAC
>CAZOJH010000006.1:0-11904 GCA_964580125.1 uncultured Candidatus Saccharibacteria bacterium
CCCTCAATATCAATGGCTTTTTTGTTGCTTTTTGGCAAATCACGAATATGCCCCACGCTCGCGCGCACTTCATATTTACCATCCAAATATTTGGAAATGGTTTTAGCTTTTGACGGTGATTCCACAATTAAAAGTTTCATATATTTTCTAGTATGGCATAAATTTTAAAATACACAAAATTATATCAAATGAATTTCGCCTAGAGATTCCTTGATGAGACCTTTGAGCTCCATGACGGAGAGGACGGCATTTGCTTGACCCACGGGCATTTCAAGCGAACGAAGAAGTGTATCTTTTTCCATTGGTTCACGGAGTAGTTCAATCGCCTTTTTCTCTTCTGGTGAACATTCGGCGTATTCTAATTCCAGATTTCTGGGCGCAGAATCTTTGGGTTCAAAACCAAGGGCCAGGAGTAGTTCTTCCGGTTTGGTGATGGGGGTGGCACCAAGGCGAATTAAGAGGTGGGGGCCCTCCGAAGTCTTGGAAAAAATACTACCAGGTACAGTGAGAACATCTTTATTATATTCCGTGGCTAGACGGGAAGTGATCATAGTGCCAGACCGGGTTTCCGCTTCAATAATAAGTACTGCGCAGGATAGTCCAGCACTAATCCGGTTTCTTTGCGGGAAGCTCCACAGAGTGGCCTTGAAATCCGCTTCATATTCAGAAAGCAGACAGCCTCCACTCTCTAGGATTTTTTTAGCCAGACCAATGTGTGCTACCGGATGGATAGCGTTTACACCCATACCAGATCCAAGTACCGCAATGGTCTTGAGTCCAGTATTTATAGCCGCCTGATGAGCAATACTATCAATGCCAATGGCTAGTCCGGAGACAATGGCAATATCATAACCGCGTAAACCAGCGATTAGTTTTTCACAGGCTTCCTTACCATAGTTTGTATAACGCCGGCTTCCGACGACGCAAAGTAATTTGGTATTGGGTCCAGGCAAGTTCCCCCTGATATAAAGTTTGTCCGGTGGTTGGGGAATTTCTAAAAGTTGAGGGGGAAAATCTTTTTTCTTTAATTCACGAATAGGAAAGTCTCGGTCAATGGGGTGAATTATTTTCATCGTTTGATTCTAACACGGGAACTTTATTTCAGATAATCTGGCATTTGTTTATTTTTGGCTTTTCCTATACTATATATGTATATTAGTTTTAATATTTAAAAGCCATGTTAGACATAAAATTCATCAGGGAGAACAAGGATTTGATAAAAGCCGCGGCAGTTAAGAAGCATCTTAAATTCGATGTCTCAGAACTTATCACTATTGATGACAAAAGAAAGGAATTATTGACCTCAACCGAAAATAAAAAGGCCGAGCAAAATAAATTTAGTGATGAAATTGTCAAAGTGGCTGACCCAGTGGAAAAGAAACAACTGATTGATGAGATGAAGAAGGTCAAGGATGATTTAATGAAGGGCGAGGAAGAATTAAAGGAAGTGATGAAAGCCTGGCAGGTCTTAATGCTCCAGGTACCAAATATTCCAGATATGTCTGTTCCGGAGGGTGATGATGATACCGCCAACCGTGAGCACACGGTGTGGGGTGATATTCCGAAGTTTGATTTTCCTATCAAAGATCATGTTGAACTCATGGAGAACCTAGACATGGTGGATTTAGAGGCGGGCACACGGATTGCCGGTTTTCGTGGGTATGTCTTAAAAAATGACGGTGCGTTGCTGAACTATGCCTTGTGGCAATTTGTCATGGAATATTTTAGAGAAAATAAGAAAGATTATTCTCCGATGCTTGTACCATCACTGGTGCGTCGAGAGACCCTTCTTGGTACGGGCTATCTGCCTCAAGGTGAGGATGATTTGTACAAGACACAAGACGGTGAATATCTAGCTGGGACAGCTGAAGTTTCCACCATGAGCTATTTTTCCGGTAAATTGCTGGATGAAAAGGAACTACCAAAAAAAGTAATTGCTTTTTCTCCCGCTTTTAGACGTGAGGCGGGTAGTCATAGTAAAGATGTAAAAGGAATTTTCCGGGTGCATGAATTTATGAAGTTTGAGCAGGTGATTCTCTGCGAAGCTAACCATGAGACTTCAGTGAAGCATCATGAGGAGTTAAGAGAGAATGCTGAAGAAATATTACGGGCATTAAAATTACCATATCATGTGGTTGTAAACTGTGGTGGGGACTTGGGTCTAGGTCAAGTTAAGAAATACGATATTGAGGCTTGGTCACCATCGCAAAACAGGTATCGCGAGACGCATTCTTGTTCTTACTTCCATGATTTTCAGACCAGGCGTTTGAATATCAAATATAAAGATGCGGAGGGTAAGTCAAGGTTTGTACATTCCTTAAATAACACGGCCCTAGCCACCCCAAGAATTCTTTTGCAAATTGTGGAGAATTATCAGCAGGCTGATGGATCTATCAAGGTGCCGGAAGTACTCCAGAAGTACATGGGTAAGAGTGTGATTACCAAACAATAATCAATGAGGAAACGGGAATGTTTGATTTTAAAATGGGATACGGGAGACAAGGTTGTTTAATTTTAAAAGTCCTCGGATTTCCTCGTCAGAACTTCGGCTAGACATTTTAAAATCAAACAACCTTGTCTCCCTTAATTATAAATTATGTCTGCTACTAGAAATCCCAACCTTGGTCCATCACCAATGCGTGTGAGAAAACGCCGGTTATTTTTCATCCGTTTTTTAATCATTCTTTTTTTTCTTCTAGTAATTACTTTTACCCTCGCTATTTTTTCCGATCACGAGAAAGTCAGAATTAAGACAATTAATATTTCTGGCAATGCTGCAGTGCAAACTGATACTATTTTAGCTATTGTGAATAGAGATCTAGCTGGCCGATATTGGTATTTATTTTCTCGAAGTAATTCTTTGATTTTTCCCCGTTTTCAGATTAAAGCCGACATTTTACGTGAACTTAGGACGGTTAAGGAAGTTGATATTTCTTGGACCGATTGGCAATCAATATCAATAACTATAACAGAAAGGAAACCCCATTCTATTTGGTGTGGCCTCATCCCTCCTGAAGGATTGACAAGTAATAGCCTAGAAGCAGTAGGTACTGAATGCTTCTTTGTTGACAAGACAGGTTATATTTACAGCGGGGCCCCGACTTTTTCTGGAAGCATGTTTGTAAAAGACTATGGCTTGTTTGAACAGAAAGATAATGTCTCAGCCTCCACTTATCCGATAGGCCTTTACTTTTTGCTTTCGAGTCAATACACAAAGATTTTTAACTTAATTGATAGCCTTGACCAAAATAATTTAAATGTTGTCTCGGTATCCTTTGATGGTTTTGATTTTAAGTTTGCTCTTGAAGAAGGGTTTACCATTATTTTTAATAATAAAAATGATTTTGATTCATCTTTCTCTAATCTTTTTACGGCCATCGAAACAAAAAGTCTAGATTTGACAAAAGATGTAAGTACAATCAGTTATATTGACTTACGGTTTGATAATAAGATAGTGGTGGGTAAAAAATAATTATGAAAGATAACTTCTGGTTAAAATTAAAGCGACCTTTTTTCTGTTTAGCACCAATGGCTGATGTGACGGATATTGCTTTCCGAAAGATGCTCGCTAAGTACGGTAAAACAGCTGAGAATAAAAATCAGGTAGTCTTCTGGACGGAATTTGTGTCCGCGGATGGTTTGTGCCACGAGGATGGGAAAAGGAATTTGTTGCCGACCCTAAAATTTTCTAAAATAGAAAAACCAATTGTGGCGCAGGTCTTTGGGGCTAATCCGGAAAATATGGAGAAAGCATGTCGCCTGATTTCTAAATTAGGCATGTCTCACGGCCAGACAGGCTTTGACGGGATTGATATCAATATGGGGTGCCCAGATAAAAGCGTCATCAAACAAGGAGCAGGATCGGCCTTAATCAAAAATCCGGAACTGGCCCGAGAAATAATAAGGGCCGCTATTAGGGGGTCAAACGGTTTACCTATTTCAGTCAAAACTAGAGTCGGTTTTAATAAAGAAGAAATTAATACCTGGATCCCAGAATTACTAAAGGAAGATATTGCCGCTCTGACTATTCATGCCAGAACAAAAAAAGAAATGTCCAAGGTTCCAGCTGATTGGAATTATGTTAAAAGAGTAGTGGAGCTAGTAAAAAAAAGTGGTAGAGATATTTTAGTAATTGGTAACGGGGATGTCAAAAATATCACTGAAGCTAAAAAAAGAGTTCTTGAGACCGGTTGTGACGGAGTGATGATTGGGCGGGGAGTATTCGGTAATCCGTGGTTCTTTAGCGAAGCTAACCGAGGCTCGGCCTTGGGTACTCACACAGGCCTAGCCTCGGTTACGCTAAATGAAAAAATAAAAGCTTTAGTGGAACATATTAATATTTTTGATAAAGAATTATTGAAGCCCGGTATTAAAAGCTATGATGTGATGAAAAAACATTTTAAGGCATATATAAACGGTTTTAACGGGGCAAAGGAACTACGGGAAAAACTAATGGGCACAAAAATACCCGAAGAGAGCATTACTATTCTAGCCACCTTTCAAAAAACCTTCAAATAAGGTGCTATTTTAGAATCTAGGTGTAAAAGACTTGACTTTTTGTAACAAGTATGCTATCATCTAGTAAGATCTTCCAAAGTTCACCATATATACTGTTACTCTTGTTAGAGTGGCGTATGGTAGAAAATGGAAGAAAGGAGTTCCTTGTGAGAAAAAGAAGGAATGGAATTAGCCAAGTTCTGAAGAAGAACAAGGCAGAGAGGCGCCGCTTTCTAACGATTGTGGTGCCACTCTTCGCTCTTTCTATGGCCGCTCTTCTTGGGCTGGTCGCTATCCTTGTCAAGCTTTGCGCATAGGGAAGAATAGGAAGGGCAAGAATGGGTCCTCGGCTGAAAAATTGCTGAGGGCCTTTTGTTTGTCAAAAAAGTAAATGAAAACTGAAATTCTCTTTTTGTCTAAATTTTTTACCATGTTATACTACCCCTATGTCAGATACGGCTTTATATCGTAAATACCGCCCCCAGAAATTCAGTGAGGTTTTGGGGCAGGATCATATTGTCAAAGTCCTGGAGTCCTCAATCAGTCTAGATCGTATTTCTCATGCCTATATTTTTTCTGGTAGCCGGGGAACTGGCAAGACTTCCGTGGCTCGTATTTTTGCTAAGGAAATTGGTACCAGTGTAAATGACATCACGGAAATAGATGCCGCCTCTAACAATGGAGTGGATGAAATCCGTGCTTTAAATGAAGCCGTCAGTACTTTACCGTTTGAATCAAAATACAAAGTTTATATTTTAGATGAAGCGCATATGCTTTCTAAGGGGGCCTGGAATGCTTTGCTTAAAACTCTGGAAGAGCCACCTAAACACGTGATTTTTATCCTAGCCACCACGGAGTTTGAAAAAATACCAGAAACTGTGGTGTCCCGTTGTCAGACTTTTTCTTTTAAAAAACCCACCCAAAAAGTATTAAAGGATGTAGTAATTGCTATTGCTAAAAAAGAAGGCTTTACTCTGGAGCCAGCCTCGGCGGATTTGGTGGCCTTACTGGGTGACGGTTCCTTTCGTGACGCTCAGAGTATTTTGCAAAAAGTAATGGGCTCATCCAAAGATAAAAAAATTTCCTTAAACGAGGTGGTTTTGGTTACCGGGGCGCCAAAGGGGGAGATGATCAATGATTTTATCCGGGCGATAGATGAGAATAATCTGGTCTTAGGTCTGACCGCTATCTCTTCCGCAGTGGAAGCCAATATTGATTTACTTTTATACTATAAATTAGTTCTCCATAAAATGCGCTCTATCTTACTTCTCCGCAACCTAAAATCGGCGGAGGAAAAGCTGAAGGAGGAGATGACGGATACGGATTTTACTTTCTTAAAGGGTCTGGCCGATAAAAAGGATGGTAAAATCAACTCTGATACCTTACTTACTTTACTTAATCATTATGACCTTGTCTCCCACGCTTATTTACCCGAGATGGTTTTGGAACTGGTATTAAGTAAGCTGACTGTTTAGAGCTTGAAAAAGTCCGGTTTTTGCAGTATTCTATTGATAGCTAAAAGCCAAGGGCTTTTCGGCTAGTTATATTGGGGGATCGTCTAACGGTAGGACAGTGGCCTTTGAAGCCATCAATTTTGGTTCGATTCCAAGTCCCCCAGCCAAAACATAAATTAAGTATTATAATAATTCTATGGGAATACAAGTGGAATACAATCCGGATTTAGCCTTAAGAAGTTTTGAAGAATTCAAAGTGGGGAGAAGACAACGTGAAGAATGTTTGCCTGAGAAAATGCAAGCAGGGAAAGTCTTTGATTTTTTAAAGAGTGGGCAGAGGCTGTATTGGTTACATGGCGAACTGCCGTTATTGGAAACAAAAGGTAATCAGAACCTGTCGTCACCCATTGCCGGTATTATTATCTTGGAAGTTACACACGTTCTGATTAAGAGCGAAGCTTGGACAAAAGGAAAATATAAAATTGTCGAGGTTTTTAAAGATAAAGAAGTTCATTTTAATGGTTTTGCTAAGGTAAAATAAGAGATGATAAAAGAAGAAAAAATCGAACAATTCATTTCCAAATTTCCGAGCCTTTTGCCTGTTGCTAAAAAGCTGAATGAAGCCAAAATTAGCTGGATCATTGGCGGAAGTAGTTGCCTCTTCTTATTAGGAAATGACAGAGTGCCAGGGGACGTAGATATCTTTATTTTGGATAATCAGCATGATAAAGTTGATAAATTATTTGGAATAAAATCTTTTACCCATCGCACCTCGGCCGAAACGGTTAGGAATTCCAATCCTGGGGGTGAGCACTCCATTCAATTTACTTCTCATGTTGAGTACGACTTTGATAAACATTATAAATACGATATAACTGAGACAGTGTTAGGAAAAGTCATTAAATTTACTTATGAAGGACAAAATCTGTATCTTTTACCACCGGAGGATGTTCTATCGATCAAGGCACTACTGCAAAGGGGCCCAGCTGAAGGTAAGAGGGATATTGAGGATATAAATAACTTTCTCAAAATATACAAAGTTGATAAAGATTACGTAGAGACTAGGATTAAAGAATTAGGAGCAGAAAATAGAGTTAAAGGAATTTTCTAATTGTGTTATAATTCAATTATGAATGATTTGACCTTAAAACAATTAACCTTGCTCATCCTTGAACAAGCAAAAAACAAAGGTTTTGGTACCAAACCGGAGGATATAAACGTCGCTGAAAAGATCGCCCTTATTTACTCAGAGGTATCGGAAGCGTTTGAGGCCTATCGGCACAAAAATATTGATGATAAGGATGGACTGAAGGAAGAGCTTGGAGATGCCATCCAGCGCATTCTGCATTTATGTGGTGTACTAGGAATTGATGTTGAAGAGTCTATTTTAAAGAAGATTGAAACAAACAAGGACCGAAATTGGGACTGGAGTAAGTTGAATGAAAATCATAAATAGATTCCCACGGCCAAACCATTTATTCTTTTTGATTTTGATGGAGTGATTGCGGATTCATTTTCCACGGCTTTTGAGGTGGATAAAATGATCTGTCCACAAGATACGCCAGAAGATTATAAGCGGATGTTTGAAGGTAATATTAATGAGTGGAAAAGAGAAGGTAAACAGCATACCAATGATTGTCGGCATGATCTGGATTTTCCAACTCATTACGTTCCTATGATGGAAAAAAGCGTAACTGTTTTTGCTGGTATGGGTGAAGTCATTGCTGATCTTGCTGAAATATATAATCTGATTATTGTTTCATCCACTGTCACTAGCCCAATCAATAAATTTTTGGAAAAGCATAATTTAATAAAATATTTTGTGGAAACCTTAGGTAATGATATTCACCACAGTAAGGTAGAAAAGATAAAGATGGTTTTTGCTAAATATAAAATAGGACCTGGAGATTGTCTTTTTATTACTGACACTCTGGGAGATATGTTGGAAGCAGAAAAGACTGGTGTGGATGCTATTGGTGTCAACTGGGGATTTCACAGTACGGAAACTTTAATGAAAGGAAAGCCGATTAAAATAGTTGATACGCCAGATGATTTACTCGTTGCAATTAAAGGCTATTTCGGTAAGTTGAAGAAAGAGATTGACTAAAAAATATCTATCTGTGCTATAATAGAAGTATTATGAAAAACACAATAATCGCAATCGTCGTGGTTGTTCTCTTGGGTTTTGGTATTTATTATTTTATCAACAGTTCAAATAACGTTGCCGTCACAAATGAGCCAAGTATAAGTACTAGTACTTTGCCTGTAGCCACTACAACACCAGTCAACAAACTAGAAACAGTTATTGGAAAGTCCGTTGAGAGTAAGGACATAACCGCTTATCATTATGGAACAGGTGCGTCAGAGATTTTGCTTGTTGGTGGTATGCATGGTGGATATGCCTGGAATACTGTTCTATTAGCTTATCAAGTCATGGATTATTTAAAAGCTAATCCCAGTGTGATCCCAAGTAATATTAAAGTAACTGTCATTCCAGTGTTGAATCCTGATGGTTTAAATAAAACAGTGGGAACTTCTGCTCGGTTTGTAAAAGCTGATGTTCCTTCATTATTAAGTGATACTGTTTCTGGACGTTTTAACGCCAATACGGTTGACCTTAATCGTAACTTTGATTGTGATTGGCAGACTACTGGTTCATGGCAGAGCCGATCTGTGAGTGGTGGTAGCTCAGCTTTTTCTGAACCAGAGACCTTAGCTCTAAAGAATTATGTTGAGGCCAACAAACCAAAAGCAGTAGTGGCTTGGTATAGTGCGGCTGGGGGAGTCTATTCTTCAAACTGTCATAACGGCGTATTACCAGAAACCAGCAAGCTCACCAGTGCTTACGCCAAAGCTTCCGGTTATTCTGCTAATGATGATTTTGATTTTTACGAGACCACCGGTGATTTTACTAATTGGTTAGCTAAAATAAATATTCCAGCTATTAGCGTTCTCCTGACTAATCACACTGATACAGAATGGACAAAGAACAAAGCGGGTATAGAGGCCCTACTTAAGTTTTACACCAAATAATGAATTCATCTTTTTCTAAGTGGATTATCAGGACAATTATTTTTGTTGTTGTTTTTGCCGCCTTTCTATTTACCCTGGTGTACGTATACAATCGTCTCTTTAACGTCGCTATTACCCAGACAGATTTACCAGCGGTAATTTATCCTATCCAGACGGTTATTGGGACATCAGTAGAAGGACGTAGTATCAATTCATTTACTTATGGCAATGGTCAAAAGCATCTTGTCTTTGTGGGTGGTATTCACGGTGGCTACGAGTGGAACAGCATACTCCTGTCTTATAAATTTATGGATTATTTGAAAGCTAATCCGGAGATTATTCCGAAGAATATCATGGTCACAGTTATACCGTCATTAAACCCTGATGGCGTGTATAAGGTGATAGGTAAGGAAGGGCGCTTTACCGCCTTAGATATACCCACCGGAGATTCCTCATTAGGTAGATTTAATGCTAACAAGGTAGATCTAAATCGTAATTTTGATTGCAAGTGGCAACCAGAAAGTACTTGGAAGGGGAATATTGTAAGTGCTGGGACAAAAGCCTTTTCTGAACCTGAAGCACAGGCTTTGAAAGATTTTATTTTAAAGGGGAAACCTTCAGCTGTTGTCTTCTGGCATAGTCAGTCCAACGCCATATATGCCTCAGAGTGTAAGGCTGGTATCCTTCCGGAAACAATCAAACTCATGAATAAATATTCACTAGTCTCTGGCTATCCAGTCTCTTTGTCATTTAATAGTTACGAGATTACTGGCGATGCTTCTGATTGGCTAGCATCTATCAATATTCCAGCCATCACAGTCGAGCTCAAAACTCATGAGACAATAGAATGGGATAAAAATTTGACTGGTATCAAAGCTCTCTTTAATTATTTTGGTTTAGAAAATTAAAATATTATGCAAAATCAAGACAAAGAATTTTTATTGAAAGCCATAGAGAAGGCTAAGGATTCTGTAGCCTCTGGTGGTTTTCCCGCGGGTGGAATTGTCGTTAAGGAAGGTCAGATAGTTGGTTCTGGTATAAGTATTGGTAATATCTTAAATGATCCCACTAGTCATGGTGAGATGGCCTCTATCCGTGATGCTTGTTTGAAGCTAAAGACCTCTAGTCTGGCCGGGGCCACATTATATGCCTCAATGCAACCTTGTTTGATGTGTTTTTCAGCTTCTATGTGGGCGGGGATTTCCAGAATCGTATTTGCTTGTGCTAAGGACAAGGTATCAGCAGAATATTACGGTGGACATTATCATATCTCAGAAATAAACAAAGAAATACTCCGCCCAATTCTGCTCATCCAAATACCGGAGCTTGAAGAAAAATCATTGGCCTTAGTAAAAGATTGGGAGAAGTCTCTAGGCTAATCTATTTTTAAATACTGTACCATTTTAGATGGTCGCTCTTGTAGTCTTCAAGGTTTTCTTCAAGACTTGATTTTAGCTTATTAATATATTCATCTTTGGAATTACTAAACTGTTGTTCAAAGGACATTGAAACATTCATCTTAAAGCCCAGGCCTATTTCTGGATTTTCCATTAAATAAAAGGTCTTACTGACAAAATAATTTATTATTTCTTGTTCTAATAAAGTCTCACAGATAAAACCGGTGATGTTATCCTCAATTAGCTTTCTAGAAATTTCACTATCTTTCGTAATAATAGTTGCCCCTAGTATACAAGCCTTACTCAATATTTCTTCATACTTCTCACCAGCGGAAATACCCCAAAAAACATTGGAGCCGCTTAAATATTCACTGATATTATCACCAATAACTTCGGCGTAGACAAAAGTTTTTAGGTCACTTCTCACATAATGATTGATGTTGGTATCAATAAGATTATTAGACAGAAGCAGAATTAATGAAATGGGCGGGAAGTGTTTATTTACCCTATCTAGGATTTCCAAAGTCTCTTTAATCTGCGCAGTACTATCCACGAAAGATACGGCCGTAAACCTAAATTGGGAAAATCTTTTCTTGATTAAATTTTTGGCCGTTCTGTCTTCATTGACGTCTATTTTTGGTTTAGTCCGCAAGGAGCTTATATCAATAAAAGGCTTAATCACTTCAATTTTTAAGGTGGGGGATTTTCTTAGTAATTTTTCTCTAGCATTAAAACTGTCCACCTTTATACAATACGCTTTGGCTAAAATATACCAAGCGATCTTTGTCAGTATATAATTTACAGCCCCTACTGGTATAAAGAAACCCTTCTCGTCAGTCTCTGTGAGTAATGCATATAATAATCTCTTATATTTTTTAGCTACTAAATAGCCAGCCATTAGACTGGTAAAAGTACTGTCAGCGATGATTAGATCCGCTTGGAAAAAGCCCTTTACTTTTAGTTCAAATGATATCAACCGTAAAATATTATAAATCTTAAAAAAAGCGAAATGAGAATTAGTCTGGTAAATCCAGGCGTTGGGAGCAATCTGTTTTGTTCTAGGCGAATCTTTTTTATAATCAGAAGCAACAACCACAAAAAGGGTGCTTACAATAGAAGCATATTCTAATACCTTTCTTCGGCTTTCACTATTATCATCAAATATGGAAATGTCCTCTGATAAAAGTAATATTCTCATATGTCATATCATAGCATTTATTATCGTCTATTTGAATAGTACAAGTTGTACAGAATATGTAGACAGTGATATAATCACTAGTATATAAATTAGTAGTTTTTTAGTTAATTATCTTCATGAAGAAAAAATCGACCGGATATTTTGTACTATTCTTGCTTATTATTTTTTCGGTCTTTTTGAATCCGTCTTTTGTTTTGGCTTTTGGTTGGGGTGAGGTTCGGCCAGCTGGAGATGTCGCTTATCCTTGGCAGAGGGTTGCTTCTAACAGTGATGGTTCTGTCTTGATCGCCGGAGGTTCTTTTGCTGGTCGCTTTATTTCCACTACTTCAGGCGCCAGCTGGCTCGA
>CAZOJH010000007.1:0-213 GCA_964580125.1 uncultured Candidatus Saccharibacteria bacterium
AAAAACTTTTTTTGTTTTTCTAATCTATCAGCATCAGACAAACTAACCATCTCCGCCAAATGTTTGTTAGAAATCTTTTTGAGTTCCTCATCAAAATCCAGTACTTCTCCCCGGACTTGCACGGCTATCTCATTTAACCCCAGCAAGGTGAGACCTTGAAGTGAGCGGACTCGTGACAAAGCCACATAGCCCATTCCCTTTTCAAAAGATTTG
>CAZOJH010000007.1:223-11814 GCA_964580125.1 uncultured Candidatus Saccharibacteria bacterium
TCCAAGCTCATCCCTTGGCTCTTGTGAACCGTGATCGCCCAAGCTAAGCGCAAAGGATATTGACCAATGGTCGCTTTAGGCTTACCATCTTCCTCAATCATCCAGTTGGCGGGCTTCACGTGAATATTCTTACCGTGAGTAGTTCTAACAATCGGGCCGTCATAGTCAAATCCTTCCACCTTGCCCAAAGTCCCGTTGACATAACCTTCCTCAAAATTATTTTTTACAAACATTACTTTAGCCCCCACTTTTAGTTTCAAAATTTCTGGCGCCAAGCAGCTCTTGATCAGTGAGTCCACCAAAGGCTTCCGTCCCTTACTCTCCATCTGATACTCACGTTGCTGACCGTACAGTTTCAAAAGTTCTCTCTGATTGATCACATCCACGTCAATATTATGCGTATGTAGCCTCGTCGGCTCTTTAAAATCATTCGCCAAAATAGGCGAATGGGTATGATTTTTAGAGCGGGAAAGAAGGTGCTTCATCCCCTCGGCGGATAATCGGTTTCCCCGGATTTCATTTAAGACTTTTAGGAAAGCGGAGTCCGTCTGTCGGTGTTGTTCCTCCAGATAACAAATTTTGAAATTCGCTTCCTTCCAAATCTCCGCTTCATAAGCAAACTGAGCTAAGGGTTCACCAGATCGGGCAACTGGTGGAAGTTGGAAGAAATCACCGCAGAGAATTATCTGCATCCCACCAAAAGGGGCGTTACTATTTTTCATGTGCCGGCATATCTCATCTATCAAATCCAGCCGGAAATGGTGGAGCATGGAGACTTCATCTATCACCAATACCTGTGTCCGGTCAAACCGGTCACGCAGATATTTTCGGGATTTTAATTCTTCCAGATCACCTTTGTTCAAAGCATCCTTGATCCCCATCCCGGTCCAGGAGTGGATGGTGGTACCACCCATATGAGTGGCCGCAATACCGGTAGAGGCCGTAATCCCCACATCCACATAATTATCTTTTAGAAAATTAATATATTTGTTCAGCAAATGCGTCTTACCGCTTCCCGCCGGCCCAGTCAAAAAAACATTGTAACCTAATTTCAAAATATCCAGTGCCTCACTTTGCGTCATTCTGCTATTCTAACACAAAAAAATCTGTTTATTACGAAACTAGCTCTCGATAGCCTGTCCAACCATAATCCTTGTACTTAAGTGCCGGATTAGAAGGCCAATTACTATGATTTTTTTTCTCTTTATTAAACCATTCTATTATACCTTCTCCTCCAGGATATAACGCCCTGACCTGATCCCGAAAATCTTGGAATGGTAATAAATTCCTTTTAAGACGATTTTCTTTTCCTACCAATTCTGGCCAGCCTACCCATCCGTCATTCCTGTAATATACTCTAAGGTTCTTAGGCCAATCAGTATGTTTTTTACACTCCATATTATACCAATCTTCAACATTTCCTGTACCGAAGTATGAGCCCTTAACCTCATCTGAAAAAACATCAAAAGATAGGAAACTTTTTCTTTCTCTCCCGACTAATTCCGGCCATCCTATCCAACCAGTATTTTTATATTTTAAATCAGGATGAAAAGGCCAGTCAAAGTGCCTGATTCTTTCTTCTCGATACCAAGCGGCGATATCTCCTTCTCCAAGATATAAAGACCCAACTTCACTCTGAAAATCAGCAAATGGGAGAAGAGAATTCCTTTCTTTTTTAAATTCAGACTTTGGGACTTCACTTCCTTCCTTGTCATCAGCCGTCTCCAAATCTTCCTCTGGCTTGCGTATAGGCTGAGATAGCACCCGTACCATATTTCTATTCCAATTTGGAGTTTGTTTGATTCTGACCCCAATACCGGGATGAGTTTTGATCAAAGCATTTTTATCACCTTTATCTTCAAGGTCCAATGTCTCGGCAGAGACTCCCGCCGCTGCCATAACTTCTTTATCAAAAACATAAGTAACGTTTCCTTCCTCATCACAAATATAGACTAAGCGTCCGAGATCAGGAATATCCGCCCGAACATAAGGAGTTTTACGAACCATATCCGGTCTAACTAGCCCTTCAGTAACAGCTACATCTTCTTTAGGAATTTCAAAATCTTGCTCTAAAAGGTACATCAAAGTTAATAAACGAGGAAAAAACCTTCTATCAGAAAATTGATTTTGCTCATCTGTATTTAACGGCAGTTTAATACCTTCAGTTGGCTGTGGTGGAGTTATCACTTTATCAACCGATGTCTTACTATCATTAATATATTTTTTAAGATTATCTATTTTATCTTTAACTTCAACGACTGAATCAAGAACGGCCTGCAAGTCAGGCAAATTTAATTTGTTAAAAGCGTCGTCTTCCTCGGCTTTTCCCTCTAAGTCAGCATTTCGATCAAGATTAGGATTATTTTTATATTGATACAGTACTTCATCAACCAAACCCACCGTCTCAGCCAAGGCTTCATCAGCAAAAGTTTCGATGTTTTCCACAGTTAGTCTTTTATACAAAATACCGTCCAGTTTCATTTGAAACTCCGTCTTCAATACATCTAGTGAAGAAAAACCGGGTGTTTCTTCTGTTCCATTTGGGCTAAATTCAACCATGACAAAAGTATATCATAAATAACTGCATAAATTACATTTAAATACTTCTTTCTTCCTATTCGTCTATTCAACTATAAATTAAATTATAATTTAATACAAAGCCTATCATCAATTCTTAAAGTTCGCAGGTGCGAACTTGTTTTTATAGTTTTACTGAACAAAAAAATAGTAAAGATAGTCTACAAATTCTTACTATTTTTTGAGTAGGGTTTTGCTAATTTCAAAGTTACCAAATGTTTTGCGAGACCGATCGATTTTACATAATTAAGAAATTCCCTTGGTAGTGGTGATGGTCCAACCCAGACACTTTGTTTAATCATAATATAATCAAGCTTTTTTAGATGGCGACGAAACCAATCTCTTTCCTTTTTCTTATCACCGGGAATATCATACACGATAACCAAATCTCTTGGTGCTGATATCGGGAAATTAAAATTAAAATATCGATATTGATAATATTTTCGGCCTGGCGTTCCCTTTTTCCAAGTATCTCCTTTATCAGAACTAAATACTGGAATACCAAAACGATTAACGGTTACTCCTTTATATTTTAAATATCTTTTCATTTCTTTTATTTACTATAGCATTATAGCACATATTCTAAAGTTCGCACCTGCGAACTTATCTATTTCCATATTGATTAGGTAGTTCTTATTTTAAATAACCGTTATGAAAATAAAAATAATACCTTCCCAAGTTCGCACGTGCGAACTTGGCAGTTACAGACTTTTTTAATTACAAATTATAAATAAAATGAACAAATTACTAAATTACCAATATTACTGTGTATTTTTACCAAACAAAAACCGCCCTCCAACGGTTGATGTCCCATTGGTTGGCGGATGAGGCTACTTTTTTCCAGGGTAGCCGCCCGGTGGGCGAACTCCGTACGGGTAGGCCGGGACGACAGCTTCGATCTCATCCCGAGTAGGAGTCAGCTTCTTGATGGTACTCAATTCGATTTGATGGTTCCCAATTGATGCTCCGTTGACCAAACACAGATCGGATCCAGCCAGACCAAACATCGCATCCACATGTGTCGTGCAGTTGGCGCTCGACATGTCGTGGAAGCCCTTTGAAACCGCATTGACAATGTTCTCATCACCAATGCGAACGGCCCTGGTCAAACCCTGGCTTTTACGAATAAGCCAGATGAGGCACCTCTTGGAGAACACATCGGCGTTCTTGGACTTCCAGATCAGATACTCCAGAAACTCAAGTTGCTTCTGACTGACGCGACGGGGACGCTTAGAGGCCATGACGGTGCTCCTTGTAGTTGACGATTGACGTGAGGAACTATGCCCAATTCTGTCTATAAATCTACTCAAAATATTACAAATGTCAAGCAGAGTAAAGGTAACTTTTTTTGTGTATAATAATTAATATGGACAAAACAATAAAGACTGCTGCCAAATTAGCCTCAGAGGAATATGATTCAATCGCTAAAGGTTATCAAGAAGCGACGAAGAGGGAGATGCGAAGATTTACCATGGAACCAAGCCTGGTCAAACAACTTGGCAACCTAGAAGGAAAAACTGTACTAGACCTGGCCTGCGGAGAGGGGTATTCATCTAGGCTGTGTAGAGATTTGGGCGCAAAAGAAATCACTGGTATTGATATCTCAAAAAAGGAAATAGAAATGGCCAAGGAAATTGAAGCTACACTAAATAAGATTCCAAAAATAAAATACCTGGTAGCGGACGCCACCAAAGATTTGGTATCTCTTGGTAAATTTGATTTAGTCACGGCGGTGATGATGCTCCACTATTCGACGACAAAGGAAGATATGCTAAAAATGATAAAAAATATCAAAAATCATCTTAATGAAAATGGAATATTTTTGACGACAGTTCCTAACCCTGAGATAAATAGCAATTATGACCACTACGGCGTCAAATTAGATTTCAGTTCAAAAGACGAGGGTGCAAGACTTACGACGACACTGAGTGACTTTGCCAACAATAAACTATGCAGCTTTACAAATTATTATTGGAAAAAAGAAACCTACCAAAAGGCACTAGAGGATAGTGGCTTTCAAGTAGAATGGCTAGATTTTATTGTCTCTCCCGATGGTTTAAAAAAATACGGCGCTGATTTTTGGGAAGATTTTAAAACACAACCGGTTTATGCAATGTTAAGAGCTAAATTGATCAAATAATATGAGCACAGATAGATATCTAAAACAGTACAATAATATTGCTGACGACTATGTAAAAGAGAATGAGGAGAGGATTGGTAAAAAATATTTGTATACCCCAAGTATTTTTAATGTTTTAGGTGATATAAGAGGAAAGACGGTTTTTGATCTGGCGTGCGGAGATGGTTATCTAACAAGAAAACTAGCTATTGCTGGGGCTCGGCAGGTTACTGGCTGTGATATCTCGGAAAGTATGATTAAGAAAGCCCAAGATGAAGAGAAAAATAATCCATTGGGAATCAAGTATTATATTGCCGATGTGGCGGAGCTTAATAAAATAGAAGAATTTGATATTATCACTGCGGCCTTCCTTCTCCATTATGCTTCAAGTAAGGAAATTTTACAAAATATGGTCACTAATATCTTTGATAATTTAAGGAATGGTGGAAAATTTGTATCACTAAACAATAACCCAGAACAACCTACCAATCCGATTAAAAAATATGGAACAACGATAGAAAATATAGGTTCACCACTTAAAGAAGGAAATATTTTAAAATTAAATATGTTTAGTTTAGAAGGTGAGTTTACCTGTTCTTTTGATTTTTATTATTGGAATAAAAAGACTTATGAGAGCGCTTTTAAGAAGGCCGGATTTAAGAATGTAAAATGGATTCCATTATCCGTGTCAGATGAAGGAATTAAAAAATATAGTTTAGAATTTTGGGGTGATTTCTATAAATATCCGACAACCGTAATCATAGAAGCAGAAAAATAGACAACAAGAAAGGGTCACAATGCGAACATCGTGACCCTTTTTCCTTTCTACCTATTTTCGATTTTGTACTTTTTACTTCTGCCGGTCTTCCAGCTAGAAGCGGAATTCCACCCGAGCGATGATGCGACTGTCATCGCTTTGACCGGGGACATACTCGTAGTCCACAGTCAACGAGACCTGGTCTTTTGGCGCCCACAGTCGGGTACCAACCGTCCAGATATCGTCTTTTTCCGCCCGGCAATCGTACTGGGCGTGAAGTTCTATCCCCTTCCAGATTTCGTAGCCGGAGTAGAGGTAGAAACCTTCGGTGTTCCCCTCCTTCTCAGCCTCATGCATGACATAGCCGGCGCCTTTGAAACAGGCCTTCCCGATTACGTACTTCGTATCGAGAACATACCGGCTGACGTCATCAGAGACCTGGACCGTTCCGGCCAAGAACAGATTGGCAGTGAAGTCCTTCTGGATTCGCAGGGAAGATTCCAGTGCGTCCCAGTTTTCATCACTGTCAAAGGACACTCCGGACTTTCCGGTGATGTCCGCGCGGAGACTGAGTCCCCCTCCAAGGTTGCCCTTAGCCTGGATACCGTAACCATAACAGTTCGTTGGTACCCGGGGTAGACGGACCGTTTCCAGATCAGCAAAGCCAGGTAGAGTCCACCCCTGAGCCAAGAAAATTCTCCCGGCGTACAGTGACCAGTCACTGTTCACCTTGTAGGAGACAAGGGCCTGACGTAGCCAATTCTTGTTGGCGTTATCCAGGTCCACCGCCTCTACCTCCACAAGGGCTCCCCATGGAGTTTTGGACTTGATGTCCACCTTGAGCCGGCACAAACCCCACTGGAAGTCTGACTCGTCGTCAGGAATCCCGACCTTGTCCGGGACCGGTGCCGTCGAGCTCTCCGGCAGGTAGTAGGCATGTGTGAAACCTGACACCTGCACTGAGAGCGTCTCGTCCCCGATTCTGGGGATCAGATTCTGAGCTTCCACTGCGCCAACAACCAGGACGAGCATCGCGACCATCAACCATTTCAACGTACTCATGAGACCCTCTTTCTTTCTGTGGCTTTTTTGCCACGGTTTTGGGCTATTTTGCCCTTCTTTCTGTCTCAATACGCAACTTTTCCTTTCTGTTAAAAATAGTAGCATATTTAGATGAAAAAGTCAAGCCGAGCGGAGATTCATTTTTTCCTATATAATACCCCCATGTCAGCCAAGTTTATACACTTACACGTGCATAGTCACTATTCCCTGCTTAATGCCCTACCAAAAATTCCGGAGCTGGTGAAGGAGGCCAAGAAGTATGAGATGACCGCTTTGGCTTTGACGGATAATGCAAATTTATATGGGGCGATTGAGTTTTATAAAGCCTGCAAGAAAGCCGAAATAAAACCGATTATTGGCGCGGATATGTATGTGGCCGCGAGGACTAGGAATGACAAACAAGGTGGCGTGGATAACCGCCGTTCCCGCTTAGTTCTCCTGGTCAAAGATTTAGCCGGTTATCATAATCTAATTAAACTGGTCACCCTCGCTAACCTGGAAGGTTTTTATTATAAACCACGCATAGATAAGGAACTGATAGAAAAATATCACGAAGGATTGATTTGTATCTCCCCTTCTTTTTCTGGGGCCACCACTCAGGCTTTGAAAAATGGAAATATTGAGGAAGCTAAAAACTTAGTGACTTGGTATAAGCAAATCTATGGTGCCGATAATTTTTATCTTGAGCTCACCCACCATCCGGAGATAGAAGGGCACGAAGAAACGATGAAAAAGATAGTCGCTCTGGCTAAGGAGACTAATACTCCTCTGGTAGCCGCTCACGACACTTATTATATTAATCAAGAAGATAAAAAAGCCCGAGATACTTTGCTTTTAGTAAACACCTCCGGAGATTTCTCAGATAGAAATTCGGACAGTAGTGAAGAAAACTTTTCTTTTATTTCACCAGAGCGAGCAGAAGAGCTTTTTGCGGACACGCCGGAAGCACTGTCTAATACTTTAAAAATTGCCGACGCCTGTAATCTGGAACTCAAGCTTGGCACCTGGGTCTTCCCTGATTTTAAGGTGGAGAGTGGACTCACGCCAGATGAAGAATTGAAAAGATTGGCCTATGAAGGATTCAAAGTTCGTGACTTAGAACAGACCAAAGAATATTTAGACCGTTTAGAATACGAGCTAAAAGTGATTAAGGATAAAGGTTATGCACCGTACTTTCTGGTAGTGGCAGACCTCCTCCGTTTTGCTCATGCTAATAAAATCCTTACCAACATTCGAGGGTCTGTGGCCGGCTCTCTCACCACCTACCTCACCAAAATTACAAATGTAAATCCGATTGAATACAAACTCCCCTTTGAAAGATTTCTAAACCCAGAGCGTCCATCGGCGCCCGATATTGATATGGACTATGCGGATAATAGGCGTGATGAAGTGATTGCTTATGCCAAGAGTAAATACGGCGCGGACAAAGTAGCGCAGATTGGTACCTTTGGAACCATGATGGCTAGAGGCTCAGTCAAAGATGTGGCCAGGGCCATGGGCTTCCCCTACACCTTGGGAGACAGGATTTCCAAGCTGATTCCCATGGGCGCTCAAGGCTTCCCCATGACCATTGACCGCGCTTTAGCTGAAGTCCCCGAACTCAAAGAAATATATGACAAGGAAGCAGATGTAAAAACTATTATTGATATGGCCAAAAAGGTGGAAGGCTGTGCCCGGCATATCTCAGTGCATGCCGCTGGTGTAGTTATGTCCCCCGCCCCGTTAACGGATTTTACCCCCCTACAGTTCGATACCAAGGGTGAGGAAAAAATCATCACCCAATACGATATGCATGCAGTGGAGGACGCTGGTCTTCTCAAATTTGACTTCTTGGGCATTAAGAACTTAGCTATTATATCTGACGCGGTGGAACTAGCAAAAAAGATTGACGGGGTAGACGTGGATATTGAAAATATCCCGATGGATGACCCCAAGACTTTTGAACTTTTAGCCAAGGGAGAGACTACCGGACTTTTTCAGCTCAATGGTTCCGGGATGACCAAATATTTGAAGGAACTCAAGCCATCTACGATTCATGACATCAACGCCATGGTGGCTCTCTACCGTCCAGGCCCAATAGAGTCCATCCCGGAATATATAAAACGAAAACATAATTCGCGGACTATTCGCTTTCTTGATCCGCGAATGAAAGACATACTCTCACAATCCTTTGGTGTTATTACTTATCAGGATGATGTCATGCTTATAGCCATCAAGCTCGGCGGTTACTCCTGGCTTGAGGCAGACAAACTTCGTAAAGCCATGGGTAAAAAAATCCCTGCCGAGATGGAAGCCCAAAAAAGTAAATTAAAAGAAGGACTTTTGAAAAATGGGATGAACCAAGAAAAGGCAGATGAGCTATGGTTATTAATTGAACCCTTCGCTGCATACGGGTTTAACAAATGTTTGACGGGAGAGACAAGGATTGCTGATGTTAAAAGTAAAAAAATATTTACCATAAAGGAAATTTATGAAAAAAATCTAAAACCAATAATTAGTACTCTGAATGCTAGCTTCTGCTTAGAAAAAAAACTGGTAACCATGGTGATGGAAAATGGTACTAAAGAAGTATTGGAAGTAAAAACTAGAGCCGGAAAAGTGATCAGAGCAACCGCCAATCACCCGCTCTTAACATTTTCCGGCTGGAAAAACATCAGTGATATCAAGGTGGGAGAAAGAATTGCAGCCCCAAGAGATTTATCAATTCTCCTTGGTAATAAGGAGGATAAAAAAAGAGCGGCCGTTTTAGGTTATTTGATTTCTGAGGGAAACCTTTGCCACCCGCACGGTATTTATTTTTATTCCACGCAAAAAGATGAGCTGAATGATTTTATAAAAAATTGTCGGTATTTTAAAAATTTTAAATACACATTAAATACCAGTAAATCTGCTACCGCTGTCTATTGTGGACAAAAAAACCAAAAAGATGACAACTATTTAAATCTCTGGATTAAAGAGTTGGGGCTTAAGGATAAAAAAGCGACTGAAAAAAGTATTCCGGGCTGTGTTTATAATTGGAACAAAGAGACACTCTCGATCTTTATTGGAAAAATGTGGCAAGGTGATGGCTGTATCAGTATCAGCAATCAACAAATTTATTATGCCACCAGTTCAAAAGTATTAGCTCAAGAGATGCAACATTTGCTTTTAAGATTAGGCCTTCTGTCCACCATCCACAGTAAACAATTCAAATACTGTGGTAAATTAATGCCTGGCTATACTATAGTTATATCTCACCGAGAAAATTTGAGAAAGTTTTTAGCTACAGCTGGTCAACATTTAGTCGGTAAGAAAAAAACTGATTTAGAAAAATTAGTTAGGACGACCGATTCAGTTTCATCTTTTGCCGCTCGTGGTACCAAGGATATTATTCCGGCTGAAATATTAAAGATGATAAAAGAGGTGATGAGAGAAAAAAACATATCAGTAGCTAAAATTTCTAAGGACACAGGACTAGCAAAAAGGTTATTCTCATTTGACCAGGCTAAAATTGGCTATTTACGAGAAGTTATAAAAATAATTGGCGAATATCTTGATTCAAAAAAGATTTTAAAAATTGCCAATTCGGATATCTACTGGGATGAAATAATTTTAATTAAAAGTGTTGGTCAAGAAATGACCTACGATATCACCCTGCCACCGCATCATAACTTTGTGGCAAATGATATTATTGTTCATAATTCCCACGCCGCGAGTTATGGCCGAGTAGCCTATCAGACCGCCTATATGAAGGCGAACTTCCCCGCCACTTACATGGCCTGTGTACTCACGGCGGATTCCGGAGATGTAGAAAAGATTGCCGAGTTTATTGGTGACTGTAAGCGGATGGAGATACCAGTTTTACCCCCAAATATCAATGAAAGTTTCCAGGCCTTTACTGTGGTCAAGGTACCCGGGGCCAAGGACACCATTCGCTTTGGATTAACCACCATAAAAAACTTTGGTGAAGGGATTGCCAATACTATAATTGAGGAAAGAAAAAAGAATGGCCAGTTTAAATCATTGTCAAACTTTTTAGACCGTATCAAAGACAAAAATTTAAATAAGAAATCTCTGGAAGCTTTGATCAAGGCTGGTGCTATGGACGAATTTGGCGAGCGAGGACAGATGCTTTCCAATGTAGAAAACATGCTAACTTATTCTAAGGAAGCGGGTAAGGCTTCGGAAAATCAGGATTCCCTCTTTGGTACATATGTGGATGGATTAAATAATGTGGATAATTTCCGCTTAGTAGACGGTCCAAAAGCCACGGCGACGGAAAAGTTGGGCTGGGAACGCGAGCTTTTGGGCTTATACCTGTCTGGTCATCCGCTAGATAAGTTTCAAAAAACTATAGATGAAAAAAACTACAAAATTTCCGAGGTAAAATTAAACGGCAAAGAAGGAAAGAGTTTATGGTGGCCGGAATAATTGAAGATATCCGAGCAATCACAACTAAGAAGGGCGACAATATGGCCTTCGTCAAACTTTCTGATTATTCTGACACTCTGGAGACAGTAGTCTTTCCTCGTACTATGACCGAATTCAAAAATCTTTTAATTAAGGACAAATGTGTGGCTGTTAAAGGCAAAGTATCTCTCCGTAATGGCGAAACTACTTTGATTGTGGATAAGATGAAGGAGCTAGTTTAATTAAAATCTATTAAATTTTCTGTTTCTATCACAACCCAAATATCACCCTCACTAACGCCACCCTCTCTGGTGAAATCACACCCATAGCGATTAAGAGATTGATAAAATTACGAATGGTAGTTTGAGAAGCGAGAGCTTGAGGATTAGTGAGTGGGATAGTACTAGGTGGGGTGACGGTGGCACCACGGTTAGGGCGATTACCAGAGGAATGAGGGAGATCATCTGTAGTAAGGTTGAGGTCTGAGGAGACTGCGGTACCAGCGGAGTTAGTGGCGAAGGCACGGAAGTGATAGGTGGTGTTAGGAGTAAGACCAGTGAGAGAAGCGGTGTATTCACCGGTGCCATAAGAGTCAGTGGTAGAAGCAATTGAACCATAAGCCGTAGTGAGACCGTATTCGAATCCCCGGTCAGTGACGTTCTCACCACCGATATAGGTGATGTTACC
>CAZOJH010000008.1:0-7279 GCA_964580125.1 uncultured Candidatus Saccharibacteria bacterium
TTATAGGAATATACCACCGCACCTCCAAGCTTTTCAATAGGCATTTCTTCATAAGGGATGTCAGCAATAATTTTCTTTCTTTTTTTGGAAACAGCGTCCTTATCCGGCTCACCAAGCTCTTTGTAAACAGAACCTAATACACCGTTTACAAATTTACTGCTTTTTTCTCCGCCATAGTTTTTAGATAACTCAATGGATTCATTAATAGCTACCTTGGCGGGAACTTCTTTGGAGTCAGCAAACAAAAGCTCATACAAGCCGATACGCAAAATATTTCTATCAATAATGGAGATTTTATCTAATGGCCAATCCGGTGCCGCCTTTTCAATCACTAAATCAATTTCTGACTTCTTGCTTAAAACCCCGGAGAGTAAAGACCGAATGAAAGAAACATCAGTTACATCATTGGCAAATTCAGAGGCATTACGTAAAAGTATCTCTTCTGGTAATTCCAATTCAGAATAATCTCGAAAGTCTAATTCGAAGAGAGATTGAAGGACTATGGATCTGGCGATATGTCTGTTGGCCATGTAAATAACTTTTTATTAACCTAGTATAAGTATACACCTAAGTAATATAAAAGTGAATAGTCCTGACTTCCATTTAAAATAAAAAACCTCACAATGTTTTGTGAGATTTTTTATTTAGCTTCCGCTTTTGATTTAGCCTTGAGTTTCTTTTCCTTTTTAACAGTTTTGGCTAGGACATCAACTACTACTCGGCCGTTATACTTACCACAATTAGTACAAACTTTATGATTAATTCTTTTAGCTTTACAATCTGGACAGACAGAAATACCCTGAGCAACAAGGGCGTGGTGTGATCTGGTCATTCCCACTCGGGAACGGTTATGTCTCATGTGATTTACCATGGGGAGTATTCTAGCGTATTTGATAAAAAAAAGCAACCCACCTATACGGGTAAATATCCAGACAGTTTAAAGCCGGTGCCTTTTCTACATCTCTGTAGCAAGTACACCGGCCTGTTCACTCTCCTTATTCTCTTGGTTTCAGTATCCCCAGTCTTGTGGCTCCGGAAATTCGTCCAGGAGCCTTTGGAAACTCCGCCTGAATTCACTGCCGGTGACTGGATCAGTTGCCAGACAGGCTAGGGCCCCGCCGAATGCGAGGTGCTGTCCACGGTAGAGCAAATCACGGGTGACGTCAGCGAGCGGAACCCAAAAACAGGTGAGGTTCTCCACTGACTGGTCGCCGGGGTTTGCCTCTGACACCTCTCTCGGCGGAGTGGTTAGGGCAGGAAGCCCAGACACCCTCTTGGCGAGATAGAAGTACCGCCAGTGAATCCGACCTCCCGTAATCCTCCTCTCCTTGTAGTACTGCCACTCCTCCAGTACCTGTGCCCCCGTTTCGGAGCCAGCCTCTCGTCTCATGGTGTCTGCCGGGGACTCGGGTGGACCAGCAGAGACTGCCTCCGCCATGCCACCGGGCAACTTCACGTTTTCAGGATACCTCTTGTCCCTAACGAACAAGACCAGCATATCCCGCATCCTTTCTGGGAAGTTGTGGATGAAAACTCCAGCATAGTGGGCATCCTCTTCCATTGTCGTCCTCCTTGGGTGGGGTTTGTTCAATACTCTATGACTCTTATTCAAAAAATCGAACTGTTATCTGTTATGAACTATATACTAATATATATAAAAGTCAATAGGAAGCTCACAAAAAATACGGCTTAAAAATTAAGTTATATTTTTTAGAAAACTTTTTCTGTGAAAAATAGATAGGCCGTGTTTTTTTATAGCCAGGTAATGATCTTTTGTTCCGTAGCCTTTATGCTTTTCAAATCCGTAATTTTGATATCTTTTAGCTAGTTTTACCATTAAATTATCCCTAGTCACCTTAGCTACAATAGAGGCTAGAGCAATAGCTAACTTCTTCTCATCCCCTTTTATGATTGTCTGTTGATTTTTATACTCTACTGGTGCTCTTAATCCCCCATCCAGTAAAATCTGGCAGTCTTTAGGATTAATATTTAATCTTTTCAGGCTGTTTTTAAGTGAATTATTTATAGCAAAAACAATTCCTTTCCTATCTATAACATTATTATTCTCCATACATACTTGGTAAACAATATTTCCCTTCCCCTTTTCTATCTCAATTTTTTCCAGCCATTTTAGTCTTTGCAAATGTGAAAGCTTTTTAGAATCTTTAAAATTCTTAAAGTTCACCATGGCGAACTTTGCTTTTGGATTATTATTTTGATTTTGATAAATACCAAAAGCACAGACGGCCACTGGTCCGGCTATCGGTCCCCGCCCTACTTCATCTATGCCAATTGTGTATTTAAATTTAGGCATTCTTCCTCCCCTTTCGCTTAAGCAGTTTCCAAATAATTACAAATAGAATAATTATTCCTAACCCAATGCCCAAGGTAGAAACAATACCAGATTTATACCAGGCAGGATGTAGCTGCTGTTCAATGCTTCTGACATAAACCGGATTGACTACCAGGCGAGTAGCTCCACCAGGCGTCACATAATAAGGAACCGTTACAGTTTTTCCATCAGCGGTGGCTGTAACTTCATATTTAATAGCGTCACCTAATTTAAATTGAACCTCACCAGACTTATTAGTCACGTCAGAGGCATTGGATGGAACGATAGAAACACGAGCTCCCTCGGTGGGCTGACTCATAGCATCTAGGACAATAACCGTTAGAAAGTTTTCCATAATTTTATTATGTTTATTATATCATAATTAATAAATGTCACCACGTAAACGACGCCAAATAAAGAAGATAAACCCACCCAAAAGTATCAAGCCAGAGAAATCAATCACGTACCACCATTTTCCTAACCCTTGGCTTTCCGCAATAACCACTGGAGATTTTAGTACAGGCGGATTCTCACTTGGGGTGATAGTTATCTCATTTTTATTCTTAATTGGGCTTGGCTCGACTGGCTGAGTATTTGTGGTAGCCGATTTTGCTGGTGTTTTAATATTCTGGGCTGGTAAGGCGGTATCAGTATTCGGTACAATGTTTACTATTGGGACCTGAACGGGCAATACATCAACCTCCGGACTAACAGGCGTCACCGGCTTATAAGCGCGACTACCAGTAGTATTATTTGACGATCTGGTAACCGGCAAAGTGGCAGAAGTATTATTTACACCACTTCGACCAAGAGCGTTAACCGCACTGATTCTAAAATCATAACTCATATTATTGGTGAGACCGGTTATAGTAACCGTTGTGACGGGGGAAACACCATCAGCAAAGACAGTCCACACGGAAGGTTCACTTGTCAGTTTATATTCGATTACATAATCAGTAATATCTAGCCCCCCATCATTAGCCGGAGCAATCCAAGATAAAACAACTGACGTATTTCCAGCCACGGCGGTTACCCCACTTGGGGTATCAGGCACAGAAACTGGGATCACTGAATTTGATGGTGGAGAGGAAGATAATCCAGTGCCAATAATATTTGTTGCCGTCATAGTAAAAGTGTAGGTCGTGCCATTCGTCAGTCCCGTCACTAAAATCGGTGTAGTAAGCCCTGTGCCAGTCAAACCACCAGGGCTAGAAGTGACAGTATAGTTAGTGATCGGTGTTCCACCATTCGAAGCTGGTGCTGTGAAAGAAACTGTTGCTTCGGCATTTCCGGCCACAGCGGAAACTGCGGTTGGAGGATCAGGGAAGGTAGCCGCCGCCGTAAAAGATGAATGGGCGCTGGATGACACTGAACCATATGCAACACTAATGTGAAAATAATAAGCACCAGGGGTAGCCACTGTAGATGTAGCGGTAAAATCATAGTCATCTCCAGCGTCAATAAGTTTGGCATTTGAAGCACTAAACACATCATCCCCACCTCCGCACAGATTATCAACCGCATCCGTCACACAATAAGTATATTGATACTCATATTCAATCAAACCTTCATTCGTGATTCTTATATCCGTGCCGATGCTGGTATTAGTCAAATCTGGAAAACCCATAATACGTACCTGAGCTGGTTCGCCGGGCGTAGCACTGGCTGGATCACTTGCTGTACTGGTGCCAATAATATTTTTAGCACTCACGCGGAAATCGTAAGGAGTGCCGTTGGATAGTCCGGTCACAGTGGCAAATTTATCCACGCTTTCTCCATCATCAAATGGTACCCAGCTTCCTTCCGTGGTCAGCTGATATTCAATAATATAATCGGTAATAGCGCTACCGCCGGTTGAAGCTGGATTTGACCAAGTCAATTTAATACTGCTACTCTTTACCTCAACAGCGAGATTAAGCGGAGCAGTAGGTGCCGTAGGTAAAGTAATAGCCGAAGAGGCATCAGAGGCCAATCCATCTCCAACATCATTTGTGGCCACTACCGTAAAAGTGTATGTGGATCCATTGGTCAAGCCAGTCACAATATGCGAAAGATTTATTGAGCCAGCATTTGAGTCTGTACCACCACTATTTGATGTGACAGTATAGCCAGTAATAGTACTTCCACCATTAGACAGCGGTTCACTGAAAGTTATTGTAGCCTGCTCATTCCCCGCCACCGCTGTAACTGCTGTGGCTTTACCAGGCACAGTGGCTGGTGTCACCGGACTTGATGAAGTAGAAGCCGGTCCAGTTCCCGCCACGTTTGTGGCTGTCACTGTAAAAGTATAAGGTGTGCCATTGGTCAGACCACTAACAATAATTGGTGAAGTTGTTCCTGTTTGAATAATCCCCTGTGGGTCAGAGGTGACTGTATAGCCAGTGACCACTGAGCCACCGTCAGAGATGGGGGCGGTAAAACCAACCGTTACTTGTCCATTACCGCGTAAGACACTGGTAATTACTGGCTGACCAGGAACGGTCCTTGGTGTGCTACTAACAGTTGGATCACTTGGCACCCCTGTACCAGCGGAGTTGTAGGCGGAAACTCGGAAATCATACAGAGATCCATTTACCAAGTCTACAACAGAAATAGTAGTGGCGGGAGATGCTGGATGACCAAACTGGGTCCAGCTTTCAGCTGTGTGAAGCTTGTATTCAATAACATAATTACTAATTTCTGCCCCGTTATTAGCCGGGGCCGTCCAAGACAAATCCACCAAGGCATTACTTGGTGTGGCCGTGAGATCCGAGGGGATTCCTGGCACCCCGGCTGGTGTCACTGAATCAGAAGCAAGAGAAACTGGCCCCTGACCGACCACGTTGGTGGCGGTCATAGTAAAAGTATAAGGTGTGCCATTTGTTAGGCCTGCCACAATTATTGGTGAAGTACTACTGGAACTCACAACTGATTCTGGATCTGAGGTAACAGTGTAGGCTGTAATTTCACTACCGCCATTTGTTGCTGAATTAGCTAAACTCTCCTCCCCCGCCACCGCATAAAATGTCGCTGGTGAACTTTGATTATTGTATTCGGTTTTTATCCAATCTGCGGAACGGGCTGTGCTTGAAATACGAACTTCATCAATAGAACCATTCAGATATTCGCGAGAAGGTGAACCATCTTGCCCCATATATAATACAGTATTGCCTATGGATGTCGATATATTATATGTGGTAGGGGTGGGAGAACCATTTATATAAAAATTAATTGTTGTACCCTCTCTTTTGACGACGATATGACTCCATTCTCCAACAATTAATGTTGCTCCTGAAGGTTTATCTGTGCCCCAATATAGGCCAAACTGCCCACCAGATAATTTTGCATAGATTCCTGGGGAAAAAGCACCGTTAGCGATGACAGCACGGTAATCTTCACTGAGAGATGTTGGGTTAACCCATACTGTCCATGTAAAATTGCCAGTACCAATATTGTGCGCTACGGAAGAAGTAACGATGGAATCACCACTTCCGTCATAGTTAGTTGCTCTATCTATTTGTCCCGCAACGCCAAAGTTTACTCCGCCTGTTTGGGTACCGATTGAACCCGCAGAGGTCGAGTCATAAACATATGTTGGACCAGCGTCATTCAAATGCCACACACCTTTAAAATAATTACTTCCACCCTCATCCCAAACCTTTTGTGAGCCATAAGTCGAGCTTGGCGAAGGCTCTGAGGTTGCTGAAGAGTTACCATAATACATATAAATATCGGTATTAGCTGAGGTAGAAAGTACTGGCACTTTGACCCAGGCGACCAGTGTGCCAGCGGAATATGATTCTATTTCTCTGGCCAGCTCTGTAGTACCGTCAGAAGAAGTAAATCTGATATCCGTTCCACTCGCATTTATATTTGAGAGACCTGTGAGCGAAACCAATACCGGAAAATTAGTCTGATTCGTATTAGGTACTTTTGTTTTATCAATTGTAATTTTTTTACGATAGGTCCAACTGTTGTTATACCACACCCCTGCTGAGGAGACAGTAGGGTATGGTAGTGGTGTAAAATTAACCGTCACTTGCATGTCACCACTCACCGCACTAGTGATGGTTGGCGCATTGGGTATTGTCATTGGTGTACTATTCACCAGTGGTGAGCTGGGACTTCCACTATCAATTGCATTTCTGGCGGTAATTCTAAAATCGTAAGAAGTACCATTGATTAAACCAGAAATAATAGTAGCGCTTATCACAGGTGTTTCTGGTTCCGAATAAATTTGCCAGCTGGCTGGTACATCAGAAGCACTAGTAAGTTTGTATTCAATAATGTAATCCGTGATGGCACTACCGCCGTTTGAAGCTGGCGCCGACCACAGAAGAGACACTTGCCTATCTCCCGCCGTTGGCGTCACCGCCGTTGGTGCTCCGGGTACTGTAGCTGGGGTCACCGGTGCAGTAGAGGCAGAGGCTTGTCCGGTACCCATCACATTTGTTGCTGTGACAGTGAAAGTATATGGGGTGCCATTGGTCAGACCAGTCACAATGATCGGTGAAGTAGTGCTGGCGCTGGTAAAACCACCTGGATTTGAAGTGACTGTGTAAGCCGTAATTGCACTTCCCCCATTGGTCGCTGAATTTGCCACATTCTCCTCTCCTGCTACTGCGTAAAAACTTGCTGGGTTGCTTTGGTTGTTGTATTCAGTCGCAATCCAGTCAGCCGAACGAGTTGTGTTTGAAATACGAACTTCATCCGTTCCTCCGCTAAGATAATAATTTAATGTTCCATTGTCATCCAACACTCCCATTTTTATTCCGGCCGATGATATGTTGAAACTTTCGCTATGTTGAACTTTTTGTATCCCGTCAGTGTATAAGGTAACGGTTTGAGTAGCACCTCCAGTAGAAGTAAGGACAAGATGATGAAAGGCGGTTCGATCAGTAATTCCAGAGCCATAATTTCTCCCATACCCCCCTCCACCAAGAGAACTACCTGTTCCTTGCTGGGCAG
>CAZOJH010000008.1:7289-11285 GCA_964580125.1 uncultured Candidatus Saccharibacteria bacterium
CACCTCCATACATCCCAGTACCATTAGCTGTACTCTTTACCCACGCAGAAATAGTATAAGTACTTGTACCAGTAACTGGGTTAATACCTGCAGTAATATATTGTCCCGAGCCATTAAAACCAGCTCCCCCAGCAACCTTTCCTGCTAACGCTGTAGCTCCATGATTTGTCCCATTATTTGCGTAAGATGTGGAATCAGTACTTGTGGAGGATCCAGCATTTGCCAAATGCCATACCCCCTTAAAATAATTACTACCACCATCATCCCAAACTTTTTGTGAGCCGTAAGTCGAGCTTGGCGAAGGCTCTGAAGTTTCCGAAGGGTTACCATAATACATATAAATATCCGTATTGGCGGAAGTAGAAAGTACTGGTACTTTGACCCAAGCTACCAAAGTGCCGGCGGAATATGATTCTATTTCTCGTGCCAATTCTGTAGTACCCGTTGAATCCGTAAATCTAATATCTGTACCGTCAGTATTTATATTTGACAAACCAGTAAGTGAGACTAGCACTGGAAAATTAGTCTGATTAGTATTCGGTACTTTTGTTTTATCAATCGTAATCTTTTTCCGGTATATCCAACTATTGTTATACCAAGGTGCGACTGATGGGCTAGGCAGTAAAGTAAAAGCCACACTGGCCAAAGCATTACCAGCGGTCGCCACTCCAATAGTTGGTGCTCCTGGAATAGTGGCTGGCGTGGCGATCACCGTAGCGCTCGCACTACCTTGACCCAAAGCATTTACAGCCGAGATTCTAAAGTCATAAGATGTACCATTGACCAAACCAATAATTGTAAAAGTGGTGCTAGTAGAAACCCCATCCGCATAAGTGGACCAGGTGGAAGTAGAATTTAATTTATAATCAATTACATAGTCTGTAAGTACTATTCCTCCTGTATTTACCGGTGCCGTCCATGATAAACCTATTTGTGTATTCCCCGCGGTCGCGGTTAGCCCTGTCGGTACCCCCGGCACGGTCACCGCTTCCTCACTTGCGGATATCGCAAAACTCCCCGGCGCACTTTGATTATTATATTCCGTTTTTATCCAATCCGCGGAACGAGCGACACTAGAAACACGAGCCTCATCAATAGTCCCTGGAAAATATCTGTTTGGTTGACTAATTTGGGCTCCAACATAAAAATTAGAATATACGGGAACCAATGTCGTTGTATCTGTTACACCAGTTCCCTGCAGAACTCCATTAACATATAAATAAATTTTTCCAGTTTGCGTATCCCTAACACCAGCTACATATACCCAAGAACCAGTGCCAATGTTACTGGTACTTTGAGTATAAGGATTATGTGTACCATCATATAAACCAAACGTCCACTTAGTAGTATAAAAACCTAATGATGCCCAATAATTACCGTATGAGGAAACGTCTGATTCAAGTGACATCGGTACAGAGGCAGTATTATTACTATTATTTACCCAATTAGAAAAGGTAAAACTGCCCGCCAAACCCGAAGAAATGGTTCCAGAGTTATATTGCGTTGAACCGTTATAGGTTATTGACCCATCAATTTGTCCGCTTGTCTGAGTTGGGCTATTATATTGTGTTCCTGTAATACTATTAGCAGTAGAATCTATAATATTTGACCCGGTTGCTTCCTTCAAATGCCACACGCCCTTAAAATAGTTACTCCCGCCATCGTCCCATACACCAGTGGCCACAGAGGTGTCGGGGGTGGAAGCCAAAGCATTACCATAATACAAATATATATCTGTATCTGTGGAGGTGGCTAACGATGGTATTTTCACCCAAGCTACCAATTCACCAGTGGAAGAAGCATATTTTTCAATTTCGTAGTTCAAGGCGGTCGTACCATCGGCAGAAGTAAATAAAATATCTGCGCCGGTGGTCGTCCCCACATGCCCACCAGTAAATGAAGTGTATTTCAACGCTGTCGTTGTGGTACTTACCAACACCGGAAAGTTAGTTAAAAGCGCCCCGGTGGTGCTCGCCACCTTAGTATGATCAATTGTAATCCTGGTCCGGTAGCCCCAACTGGCGTTATACCAAGGGGTTGGAGATGGTACAGCATTATTGTTCGTGTCCATGATGGAAAAATTAGTATAATGATCAATATTTGCCCTAGAAGTGGCGCTATTGCCGATCACGATTGTGCCAGAATTTTCACCATTTAATGAATACGTTCTCCCTGCGGAACCAGCCCAGGTTATTGTGCTACTAACATTTGGCTCTCCACTTCCACTGCTCGTATAAGACATAGATTCACCAGAAGAAACAAATGGAATTGCTGAGTTAGATTGTGACCAAACGCCAATTCTCCATCCGACAGTGTAAGGTACTGGAGAAGCGGGTGTATAGCTTCCAACCCCAACACTTAATGGAGTAATTAAGTCACTTTTATACTGAACGACATTACTGCTATCGATCAATAGCATTTTAAAACTGTTCGTATTATTGGCGTAATAATTAAATTGGGTAATCTGATTTGCAGCAAAAACTACACATGTGCAAAAACCAAAAAAGAGAAAAATAATGAATATAAACACCCCATAGACTTGATAAAGTCTTCTCTCCGCCCTTGTCTTGTTTTTTTTCTTAAAATTAAAAAACCAAACAGGCATTTCCTGTTTATTATATCACACTATTAATTGTATGATACAGTAAAAAAACGAATGATAATCTAAAAAAACTATCAGCTTTTATTTTGATCGCCATTCATTAATTTTGGCATGGTTGCCAGACAAGAGAACTGGCGGAACTTTGTATTTTTTTCCTTTATGAATCAAAACTTCAGGACGAGTGTACATTTCAGAACTAGAAACACGGCTCTCCTCGAGTGAATTAAAATCTCCTAGTACTCCCTCTATCTGTCTAGCAATACAATCAGTTATAATCATCGCCGGTAATTCCCCACCGGTTAAGACAAATGGACCAATAGAGACATCCTCAGCTTTAAATATCTTTTTTACTCGAGAATCTATACCCTCATATCGTCCACAAATAATAATAATATCTGTATACTTTTTGACTGTCGTTTTAGCATAATCAGTGTTGAATTGCTTGCCGGCTGGGGACAAAAACACTATTTTAGATTTTCTAGTATTTTTTACTTTTTTCAGCGCTTGTTCTATCGCTTTGATCACTGGTTCAGCTTGCATCACCATACCCGGGCCACCGCCATATGGCTTATCATCCACTCGTAGATAAGGTTTTTTATTTTTCTTTTGGGTCTTGGTCGGTATTACATAATCTCTCGGATTATAGAAGTAAAACCTAATTTTCTTCTCCTTTTGTGCCCGCGCTAAAATAGATTCATTGATATATGAACCAAACATCTCCGGAAATAAGGTGATAATGTGAAAATTCATCGTCATTTGATGTTATACCAAATCAGTTTTAATTGCAAAAGCCCACACTGTACTCCTTTATTTCAGTGTGGGCGACCTTGTTATGACCTTGCCATGGTTAGCTTCTAGAAGGAAAAGCCGGCATCCTTGAGTATCTGCTCCCGCCTAATTGCTTGCCACTCTGCCTTGTCAGTTACGTGGCGCCAGATATGATACAGTAGGATGTACTGTTTCCACCGACGACCACAGAATGAACACACGTGAGTATAGTCATCTATGGTTCCATCTTGTGGACAGGCTGGCTTACGTTCATTACTCAGAGCGAGCTGCTGACAGTGGGGGCAATCTGGCCAGCTCTTCCTCCAGGGTACATTCTCCTCAGGTAAATCCAGCAAGAAGTCTGTCCGCAGTCTCTCGGCTAGGCTCGGATCTACGCTTGTACTCGTCTTCATACCTTGCTCCTTTAGCTAGTCGCTTGTAAAAAACATACCTGGTCTAATGAAAGACTACGTGTATTTTATACTACTGTCAATTTATTTATTCAATAATTCCTCAAATACGTCTGGCTGAAAGCCAACAACTATTTTACCGTTTATTTCAATAACAGGCACTCCCATCTGTCCGCTCTTGGCAACCATCTCTTGGGCCCGAGCTCTGTCTAGACC
>CAZOJH010000009.1:0-11092 GCA_964580125.1 uncultured Candidatus Saccharibacteria bacterium
CTTAGCACGATAGAAATTTTGTCGTCACAAAATTTCTTCTCTACTCCCTCAGTTTTTTGCTAAAAACTTCAGTCCGTAAGGCACGAAAAAGCAACGTCTGGTAGTTTTTGTATATTAATGTACTATAATAATTACTGAGATGCCGACTGATTTTAAAAAACAAGTTGTTTGGGGTATCAGCGTTTTTATTCTAATCTTTTTTTCTGCAAGTTTCGCTTATAATTTTGGTTCCAAGCTTGTTGACAGGATAATAATCCCTAAGTTGGCCACCGTGGCCGAGGTAAAATTACCAAGCGAGGATAAAAATATCATTAAGATTAATCCGAAACCAAAGGAGGTAAATATTCAGCTGGCTTTTGTGGGAGACATCATGCTTGATCGCGGGGTAAAGTACATGGTCACTAAATATTTTGCCAGCGATTACGGACAGCTTTTTATAAAAGTACGGGACGAGCTACGTAGTTATGATGTCTTATTTGCTAATTTAGAAGGGCCAATTTCCGATAAAGGAAGTGACATTGGCGGTATTTATTCATTTAGAATGGATCCTAAAGTGATACCGATTTTGAAGGATGCTGGCTTTGACGTGTTTTCTGTGACTAATAACCATGTTTTTAATTGGGGGATGACGGCCTATCTGGATACTCTAGAACGTCTGTCTGATGCTGGAATTACCTATACGGGCGGTGGTGTTATGGGTTCAGAAGCTTATAGGGAAAAAGTATTAAATGTCAGCGGGGTCAAAATTGTCTTTCTGGCTTTTAGTGAGTTTAGGGCTGGTGGTACGGTGAGTAGCTCGAGTGATTCTGGCGCAGCGGTAATTATAGAAAAAGAAATTAGAGAGAGTGTTTCAAGGGCTAAGCTAAATAATGATTTGGTAATTGTGTCATATCACTTTGGGACAGAATATCAAGCTGAACCGAATGCTTATCAAAGGAAATATGCCGAGCTGGCTATTGATTCTGGGGCAGATTTGATTATTGGTCATCATCCGCATGTGGTGCAGACTTTAGAACAATATAAAAATGCCTATATTATATATAGTTTGGGCAACTTTATTTTTGATCAATACTTCTCTCCGGAAACAATGCAAGGAGGACTACTCCAAGTGGAGATTAACCCTGGGAGTAAACAAATTGGAAAAGTAAATCTTAAAAAAGTTAATTTAAATAAATATTACCAGGTAGAAAGCATTGAATAATTAGAGATTTTTCCTAATCTTTTTGGCATTTCCTTCAAAATCAGTTTTATCACCAATAGTTTCAACATCAGGGTATACCCAGAAATGAGCGTGGTGTACATCCTTGCCCTCAATCCGGCCGTGAATTATTTCTTGGCCAAAAGCCTTTTTCTGAGCTTGAGCAATCTTTTTAACAATCTCAAAATATTCTCCAGCGGCTGGTACATCCCAGACAAAACGGTGGTGGTCCTTAGGAATCACCTGGACGTGGCCTGGAGAGCGGGGATTAATATCCATAAAGGCCATAAAGTTGTCATCCTCATACACAATTTCCGCCGGAATCTCCTTATAAGCTATTTTACAAAATATACAATCATTGTTTTTCATTAGTTTAGTCTACCACATCATCGTTATTATTTACATTATAAAAGTTATCCACCAATAAAACCGAAATTTAATTAAGAAAATGGTATACTCGTAGTATAGTTGAGCTTTTTTATTAATTTATAAAATTTAAATATGAAGAAATATTTTTTACAGGCTGTCGTCATTGTTGTATTTTTTATTCTTATAACTCTTTCTACTCTGTATCAAAAAACAAATGAAAATATGTCGGCCACGGTGGCTAAACAGCCAAAGGGAACAGAAAAGGAACAGCTGGTAGATGGAATACAGGCCCTTAATAGTCAGTTGATTAGTCTGAATACTGTTTATCAAAAGTCATCTGGTACAAAAGATAGAGCCGATGAGGGTCAGGTGCTTGCTGGGCTTGTCAGACAAAGGAAGACAGTCATGCTCAAATTAATGAAAGAAGACCCTGTTTTATTTAACGCTCTGGCAATAGAAGACCAAGTCCGTTCTCAATTGCCAGCTTCTGTCCAGAAGGATATTGAACAAAAGGTTACTATTACTGGTAAAATCGAAGCAATCCAGATTGATGACTTTGATAATATTGAAAATTCTCATTTGGACTATTTCATCTATAAAAAAGGTCAAAAATATACTTTTTATCCAAGTTCAGAAATTGCTTTGATTTCCGGTACCTCCGTTAGTGTTACCGGTTATGTTTTGGATGACATAATTACCGCAAACGTTAATACCAAGGGATTGATTAAACTTTCCCAGCCGTCATTAGACTCTGTTGGTGACCAGAAAACCTTAGTAATTTTGGTAAAAAGTTTGCCTGGAGATTCTGAACCGTTTACAGTAGATCAGGCCAAAAATTTGGTTTTTAATGGTCAATTTCAAAAGTTCATGCAGGAGCAATCTTATGGGCAGGTTTCTTTTAGCGGTGATGTTGTCGGTTGGTTTGTTACTGGAGGGCCAGACTTTAATTGTTATGGCGGAGGTGCCTCTTCTTTAACCCCAAGCCAGTTAAGTGAGGTTGTTAGTACCTATAGCGTGGACTTGTCAAAATATGGTCGGATTATCTATCTTGCTAATAATGCTCCCGGAGGATGTTCAAGTGTGGGTCGAGGTCCACTCACTGTTAGTGGTATTGAATACACTGTATCTCAGTCCTCAATAGGGGTAAGTGACAGTTACAACGCGCCTTCTGGTTGGGGCAATCAACCTTTTGAATGGACGAATCTAGATTTCGTACTAAGCCACGAACTCGGTCATGCTTTAGGTTTATTACATGCTAATGGTTGGGATTGCGTTGAAGAGACATTATATAGTGATTGTTATCACCTAGAATATGGAAATTACTTTGATACTATGGGTGGCGTTAGTCTAAGCCTAGATTTCAACGTTTTCTTTAAAGAGCTTTTAGGTTGGATTCCGGCTTCGCGAATTCTCTCAATAAGCCAATCAGGTATATATAGCATAGGTTCATTAGAGGAGGCTGACGGTGTTGCCGGTGCCAAAATCAACGTAAGGACGTCAAGCGGCACAGTCACACCGTACTATTTAGAGCATAGAAGAGCTATTGGTTTTGATTCAAATCTCGATAATCCTACTCTGTTAAAAAATAGTGGCGGTTTATTTATTAATGCGATAAATACTGACGCATACCCAATGACGAGATTATTGGACCTCCACTCTACATCAGAAGATTGGTATAATGATTTGTCTGAGCAAGCCACTCTTAATTCTGGGGAGGTGTTTAAGGATGAGAATCAAGGAGTTACTATTGATTCGGTGAATCAAACCGGTACGTCGACTCTTTCATTCAATGTTGTGTTAGACGAAATTTCTTGCAAATTTAACAAGCCTTCGCTCAATCTTTCATCATATAATTATGATGGTGTTTCCGTTTCCGGTAGTGGATCTATAATGGTAGATATACAAAATAATGATAGCGTGGTCTGCGATCCCTCCGCTTTTCATATCTCAGTAACCCTCCCCAGAGGCTGGACATCTTATGTCTCTGATGATCTGATCATTTCTCCGAACAAGGGGGCCAGAGATTATATTGATTATTATCCTATGAACGCCATGCCCGGAACCTATACCTTGGCGGTGGAGGTCACTAATCTACAAGGTGAGTTGAAAGATAGAAAGACAATAGATGTCACTATAACCCCATCCTTGTCTATTAGTAGCCTTATTCCAGCCTCTGGCTCAGCTGGTACTCCTGTCATAATAAGTGGAACCGGCTTTAGTGAATATAAAAACTGGATTAGCTTTACCAGTCCTTCCGGATGGTTTAATATACAAGACGTCAATTCATCAAAAGGTGGAACCGAAATTTCCTTTAATATACCAGCTACCGTTGAAACCTGTGATGATGAAGGTAATGATTGTCACAAAATACCTACTCCTGACGGCGAGTATTGGCTGGGCGTTTCTGCCCGAGGAGCAAGTGATAATGCAAGATTTACCGTGGGCCCCGTCGCAGTTCCGTCAGTGATTGTTATCACCGGTACTCCAATGCTCGAACTTTTGTATGACACCACCCGCAAGGAGTCCCAGTTAAAATCTACTTTTAATTTTTCCGTGACTGGGGGGAGCCAGGATGCTTATGTTTATCAATATGGAGCAGATGCTATCTTTACAGATCAGAACGGTAATAATTATTGGACCAGTGCTCAAGTGCAACCGCTTTCGGCCACCAGTTCTGCCCAAACGACCACGGACGCTAACGGCGCTACCCTATATGTCGTGCCAGCAAACCAGGCCGTAAATTTTAAAGTGGTTAGTAGTAAAAACCCAAAACAAATGTTCGCTGGTTCTTATTCTGCCAGCCTAAAATCAATCAGTCTTAATTATGCCCCGAATAGTGTTGACCAGGGGGGACAGATAATAGAAGTTCCGGATAATAAATCCAACAGCAAGACGATAATTGGAGAACTGTCCCCTTATATCACAAGTGTTGTAGCTACCCCTGTACCTAGTACATCAAGAGTCAGAAGCGGTGTTGGTAAGGTAAATATAAAGATAGTCGGAGCTCGCCTGACGAACGGTCTTATCTATGTTGATAACGTTCGCGTCACGCCGACGATAATAGGCTTGACGCCCACGGAAATCAATATATCGCTCGTCACTCTTACGGCTGGTCAACACGCTCTCAAAATAGTAAATCGGACAAGTGGGGAGAGTAATGCAGTTTCCTTTACAGTCGGTCCATAGCAACTTTTCTATTTACACAAGAAAGTCTGCTATAATCATCTGATGTCTCAGTTCAGATCGAAAATAAGAGAGGAAAAGAGTCTGGAACAGCTCGCTGGTTATCCGGAATTGTTGAAGGTTTTACTGTGGAATAGGGGAATTAAGACCAAGGAAGAAGCGGATAAGTTTTTACAGCCAGATTATGAGCGGGATTTATTTGATCCGTTTCTTTTGCCAGATATGGCTCTCGCTGTGGAGCGGATTTTGCGGGCCATCGAGAAGAAAGAAAAAATAGTTATCTTTAGTGATTATGATGCGGATGGAATTCCGGGCGGAGTAATCCTTCATGACTTTTTTGAGAGGATTGGTCACATTAATTTTGCTAATTATATTCCGCACCGGCATTTGGAGGGCTTTGGTTTGAATCATGAGGCGATTCTAAAATTTAAGGAAGATAAAGTAAATTTGATTATTACTGTAGACTGCGGAATTGCGGATGTGGCTGAGGCGAAGCGGGCAAAAGATCACGGGATTGATGTGATCATTACTGATCATCATGAACCCGGGAAGTTTTTACCTGACGCGGTCGCCGTCATTGATGCCAAGAGAGTAGATTCTAAATATCCATTTAAAGATTTATGCGGAGCAGGGGTCGCCTTCAAATTAGTCCAAGCGCTTTTGCAAAAAAAGAATTTTGATATGAAGGAGGGAATAGAAAAATGGTTTTTAGATATGGTGGGGATTGCTACGCTGTCAGATATGGTGCCTTTAGTCGGGGAAAATCGAGCCCTAGGCTACTATGGTCTGAAAGTTTTACGGAAATCACCACGGGTGGGCTTGTTGAAACTTTTATCCTTGCTAAAAATTGAGCAGAAAAATATTACGGAGGATGATATCGGATTTTCTATTTCACCACGGATTAACGCCGCCTCACGGATGGGTGACCCGGAGGATGCTTTTAAATTATTTGTGGCCAAAACAGATGAAGAAGCAGATATTTTAGCGCGCCATTTGGACCATATTAATAATGAAAGAAAGGGCGTGGTGGCCGGGATAGTTAAAGAGGCCCGGAAGATAATGAGAGAACGATATGCCGTGAATCCTCTCGCAAAGCCTCAGGACGAAGAAGCTTCGGAAAAAAGGGTAATTGTGATTGGTAATCCAGAATGGAAACCGTCACTTTTAGGACTGGTGGCCAACTCGTTAGTGGATGATCATGCTCGGCCAGTGTTTCTCTGGGGGAGGGATGGTGGAAATATTTTGAAAGGTTCATGCCGAGGTGATGGCTGTACCAGTGTGATTGATTTGATGGCAGAAGTGGAAGCCGGGATCTTTGAAGATTTTGGTGGACATAATATGTCCGGTGGTTTTTCTGTGGTACAAGAAAAAGTTCATTTGTTGGAGGAAAAATTGCAGATTGCTTATGAAAAAGTAATTATAAAAGGAGAAATCAAAGTCGAGGAGATAATAGCTGACGCCAAAATATCTTTTGATGATGTGAATAATGAAAATTATCGGTTGATTGAAAAACTGACCCCATACGGAGTGGGTAATCCTAAACCCCTATTCTTGTTTGAAAAGGCCATAATTGAGAATGTAAAAATGTTTGGTAAGGAAGCTAATCATTTGGAGCTAGTCTTTAAAAATTCTCGTGGACGTGACGTCAAAGCGATCGGCTTTTTTACTAAGGATACTGATTATGGCCCGGCCCTAAAAGCTGGCAATACGATAAATCTCCTCGCCAACTTTGAAAAGTCCACTTTTCGTGGTTTTGCTGAACTCCGGCTACGAATTGTTGATATTGAAATTGTGTTATAATTTAAAAATGCAAAATAAAATAATTATTTTTACTGACGGCGCGTCAAAGGGAAATCCGGGACCGGGGGGATATGGAGCGATTGTAATTTTGCCAGAGGGGGAGGCACTAGAACTTGGTGGTGGGGAAAAGCATACCACTAATAACCGAATGGAGCTCATGGGGGCGTTAAGTGCCCTAGAAGAAATCGGTCAACGTCGTATGCCGGCGGATGAGGAGGTTGAAGTCTATACCGATTCTAAATATTTGATTGGCGGTGTTACTGGTTGGATTTATGGCTGGCAGAAAAATGGTTGGAAGACTAAAGAAAAAAAGGAAGTTTTAAATAAAGATTTATGGGAAAAATTGGCGGAATTGATTAAGGATAAAAAGATCAAGTGGAATTATGTCGGTGGACACGTAGGGGTGGCGGGGAATGAGCGCTGTGATGAAATTGCTTCCGCTATGGCTTTGGGCGAAAAGGTAGATTTGTATAAAGGACCACTGCCAAAATATATAATTGATATTATGAATCTGGGTCACGATGAAGAAAAGAAAGTAAGTAAAAACAATAAAGGAGCCAAAGCTTACAGCTATCTTAGCTTGGTTGGCGGGATATTGAAGATTGATAAAACCTGGGCTGATTGTGAAAAAAGAGTAAAAGGCCAGAAGAATGTCCGGTTTAAAAAGGCAATTAGTCCCGAAGACGAAAAAGAAATCATAAAAAGCTGGGGACTACATGACCAACAATAATATTTTTTATTGTCTGGTCTCGGGTTTTACCCTCGGTATCTTTTTTAGCTCCTACTTCAAAATGGGTTTTTCTTTTTTTCTGTTCCTCTTGCTTTTGTCTATCCTGGTATTTATTTTTGGGCGGTTTCAAATAAAGGGTAAAATAAAGATCACATTATTAGCAATTTTTATTTTATGTTTTAGTCTAGGAATATTACGGTATGAAGTAAAAGATATTAGGGCTGAAAATAATTATTTTCACAATTTACTAGGAGAAAAAGTGAAGATAGAGGGGCTGATAATTGAGGAGCCAAACATTAAAGATCAAGGCGTGGAGCTTGTGGTCTTAAGTAAGGCAGAAAAAGTTCTAGTTTCCGCTGGTCTTTTCCCCGAGTTTAAATACGGTGATTTGATTCAGGTAGAAGGTAAATTAGAAAAACCAGAAAACTTTTCTACCAATACAGGTAAGGATTTTGATTATGTAGATTTTTTAGCTAGAGAAGATATTTTTTATAAAATAAATTTTGCCCAAGCTAAGGTAATATCAGTTGGACAAGGCTCATTTATCAAAACCAAGTTATTTGCTTTTAAAAATGCGTTCATAAATAAAACAAATCTACTAATCAAGGAGCCAGAATCATCACTTTTGGCCGGGCTACTCCTAGGGGCTAAAAATTCTTTAGGAAAAGAATGGCAAACAGATTTTAGAGTGGCTGGCGTGTCCCATATTATTGCTTTATCCGGCTACAACATTACGATTGTCGCTGACAGTATTATGGTGGCTTTGTCATTTTTACCCAGGGCCTTCTCTCTATCTTTTGGAGTATTAGGAATTTTGTTATTTGCCGTTATGACCGGTGGGAGTGCTACCGTAATAAGAGCCTCAACCATGGCCTTGCTAGTGCTCTTGGCTCGCGCCACACACCGTAAATATGATATTAGCCGGGCCTTACTTCTGGCTGGTACTTTTATGCTCATCCAAAATCCTAAAATATTAGTTTTTGATATTTCTTTTCAATTATCATTTCTGGCCACTCTGGCTTTGATTCTAGTCTCTCCACTGGTGGAAAAGAAAATGACTTTTATTACCGAGAAATATCCTTCGATAAGTCTCAGGACAGGTAAATTGCGGGAAATAATTGTATCTACCGTTGCCACTCAGATATTTGTTTTGCCATTTATCGTTTATAAAATGGGAATGTTGTCTATCTTTGGCTTTTTTGCAAACATTCTAATTCTGCCTTTAATTCCCTCCGTTATGCTCCTGGGCTTTTTGACTGGGGCACTGGCTTTTGTTTCGACAACTTTGGCCGTTCCAGTAGCTTTTCTTTGCTCCCTGCTTTTGACCTATATACTGAAAGTAATTTACTTTTTTTCACATTTACCTTTCTCTTCATTTAGTCTCAATAGTTTTCCGCTTATTCTGGTGATCGTAATTTATGGTATATTCTTAGTAATAATTTGGAAAGCTCGAAACTTTTCTAAAATTAAATCCAATGACTAACTTTAAAAGAAATCTTAGAATATATTTTCTTTTGTTCCTTCTAATTTTGAATATAACTATTTTTTATTCTGTTTATTATATCGGTGGGCGGGAGATGACAGTAGCCTTTCTAGACGTGGGGCAGGGGGATGCCACTTTTATCAAAGCACCAGGCGGGGTACAGGTGCTGGTGGATGGCGGAGCTAATTCACAGGTTTTACGGGAATTAGGTAAGGTGATGCCTTTCTATGATCGGTCTATCGATGTGGTCATAGCGACTCACGCTGATCAAGACCATATTGGGGGACTGGTGGAAGTTCTGAAAAGGTTTAAGGTGGATTTATTTATCAGAAGTAACGCCACTTCCTCCTCGGCTGTTTACCTAGAATTAGAAAATTTAATTAAAGTGAAAAAGATTAAGGAAGAAGTGATAATCTCACCAGAAATTCTCTCGCTAGGTCCAGGAGCAGAGTTAGATATTCTTTTCCCCACTCAAAACACAACTGGCTGGGAAACCAATGATGCTTCTATTGTGTCCAAACTGGTTTACGGAGGAAACTCCTTCTTATTACCCGGGGACTCACCTCAACTGATTGAAAAATACTTGGTCGGTAAATACGGGGACTTTTTAGACAGTGATGTCCTCAAGGTAGGGCATCATGGATCAAAAAATTCTAGCGCCGAGCTTTTTGTAGGCACCGTTTCGCCCGCTTATGCTGTGATTTCTGCTGGGCTGAATAACCGGTATGGTCACCCCAGCCCAGAAGTCTTAGATATCTTTACTCAGTTTCAAGATAAAGTGCTCCAAACCCTAGGCGGGGGAATGATACTTTTTAAATCTGACGGAACAAATATAAGTGTTAGCAATTAGTTTTGTGTACATTCTCAAGTTCGCCATGGCGAACTTCACTTTATAGTTTGGGTGCTTGATTTTGGCTATCTTAAGGGTATACTCGTAATAGAAAAAGTATGGTCTTAACGTGTTGGCTAGCCAAGGAGAAACGTCAAGATGTTTGGAAATGACGGAATGCTTGGTGATGACGATCGAGGACCGTCACTACTCTGCTGGCTCATCATCATCGGAATCTATGTCGCCTGTGTACCAATTCTCGTCTGGGACTGGTTCATTAACAAGATGAGGAGGAAGATCTGATGACAGGGGAAGAAGAGAGTGCGGAAACTGAGGATGCCTGTGTAGAAGACAGAATCTACACAGCAGGGCTGTTCTTCCTGTGGTTGTTCCTCTGCCTCTCCCTTTTTATTGCCAAGTACCGCCTTTCCAAAAAGAGGCGGAAAGAGGAAGAGGGTTGGTGAAAACCAGAGAAAGAAAAAGGGCGGGCCGCTACGGCCCGCCCTTCGATCTTTTTATTATTTTATGATTCCCGCTTTCTTCAAGGTAGCGTAAGCGCCGTTCTTCTGAATAGTCTTGATAGCCTTAGTAGAAATGGTCAGATTAAAGGTCTTCTTTAATTCAGGAACGTAGACCTTCTTTTTCTGAAGATTAGGGTATTTACGGACATGACCAGTAGGGTTGAATTTAGTAGCACGAGTGGCGTTACTATATCCACCACCCATTATTGATCCTTTTTTTGTAATTGCACAGACTTTGGCCATAATTTTTTATATTTAACTTAGTTGTGCTATGCTATCATAGAGAAGTAATTTTGTAAACTAAAAACATGGACTTTATATTTCAAATCATTATTTTAATAGTCTCCATCATGGCCCATGAAATAGCCCACGGGGCCACCGCTTATTATTTTGGTGATCCAACGGCCAAGAACCAAGGGCGTTTAACTTTGAACCCCTTAAAACATATTGATTTGTTTGGCTCTATTATCTTGCCACTGGTCCTGTATTTTACCGGCTCGGGTTTTTTATTAGGCTGGGCCAAACCAGTACCTTATAACCCCTATAATTTAAAGAACCGGCGCGTGGGTGAATTTTGTGTAGCGATTGCCGGTATCCTGACAAACTTTCTCATCGCCGTTATCTTCGCCATAATAATTCGTTTCTCTGTGGTACTAGGTCTTTCCCTCCCGGTTTTAAGTTTAATTGCCTATATAATTATCTTAAATATTACGCTTGGTGTTTTTAACCTCGTCCCCATCCCGCCGCTTGATGGCTCTAAAATATTGTTTAGTGTCGTCCCGTATCAATATGAGCGAAACTTAATCGCTTTTGAAAAATATGGTTTCTACATTCTGATTGTCTTAATTGTTTTCTTTGGTAATTATATTGGGAATATTGTTGATTTTTTGTTCCATCTAATAGTATAGGGCAGGCAGATAATCATTTAATTTAAAAACTCCTATCGCTCTTTCAGAAACTATTCAAATTTTTTGGTCCT
>CAZOJH010000010.1:0-9238 GCA_964580125.1 uncultured Candidatus Saccharibacteria bacterium
TTTCTGGTCTGACAAACGGCACAGCTTATACTTTTACTGTCACTGCTACTAATGCGGCAGGTACGGGTCCTGCCTCTGCTGCTTCAAACTCGGTGACTCCTTCAGCTATTCCGACTGGGGGGCTCGTTTCCTACTGGCCATTTACGGGCAACGCCAACGATGTTATAGCTACAAACCATGGTACCGCTTATGGTAATACTTCACTTACAACTGGTGTAAAGGGCTTGGCCAGTACGGCATACACTTTTGATGGTAATGGTGACTATATAAGAATACCAAACTTTTTCTCGCAAAACAGAGATAGTGTTTTTTCTGTTTCCGTCTGGGCAAAATTTAATGTGCTTGTTTCTGGCACCGGGAGCCTCGTTGGTCAGCGTGATTATCCTGCTGGGTACAATCAGTTTGGTTGGTTGATGGCCCAATCAGCTTCTGGAGTCTCATTTAGTGCGTGTAAAGAGACAGTTGTCTGTTATGGTGTAACCTCTCCAATTGCTAATTTTACGACTGGAGTTTTCTATCACCTGGTGGGTGTCTATGATAATTTAAACATGAAGCTTTATGTAAATGGTGTCTTAATTGGATCTGATACTTTCCTGACTACCGGCACCGGAACTAGTACTAAGGATGTAATGATTGGTGGAACCCTTGACTGGAGCAATCCGGCTTATTATTCAAATTCAGTTATAGATGAACTAAGATTTTATAACAGGGCCCTGACCGCCGGAGAAATTGCTTCTATCTATACTGAAGAAAGACTGATTACGGTTCCCGATGCCCCAACCATCGGTACTGCAACTGCCGGTAACGCTACATCCAGTGTTGCTTTTACTGCTCCTAATTCCAATGGTGGTTCAACTATAACTTCCTATACCGTCACCTCTAGTCCAGGTGGTTTCACTGCTACTGGTTCTGCTAGTCCGATAATTGTCACCGGTTTAACTAACGGCACGGCTTATACTTTTACGGTCACGGCTACAAATGCTATGGGCACCGGTTCTGCTTCAGCCGCTTCAAACGCCGTGACTCCTACCGCGGTCCCTGGCGGCCTAGTTTCGTTTTGGCCGTTCACTGGAAACGCCAATGATGTGGTGGGACCGAATAATGGAACTGTCACCGGTGCTACTTTAACAGCTGGGGTCAAAGGGGAAGCGAGTACAGCCTATGTCTTTGACGGTAATGACTATGTTGGTACTAGTTATGCTGGCATTACTGCTGGTAATGCTAGAAGTGCAAGCATCTGGTTTAAAACCACTGACTCTGATGCACCCACTGCCTATCAAAATCACCTTATAAGTTGGGGAACTGACACAACTGCCGGTAAAGCCTTTCAAATTGCAACTAATGATAATTATGGAACAGCAACAAACTATAATGGATTAAGCGTTGATACAAATACCGGGGCAATAACATACACTGCGGCAAATATTTATGATGGTGAATGGCATCACGTGGTTGTAACCGCTGCAAGCAACGCAACTGTAGCAAATATTCTTGTGTATCTGGATGGGACGTTACTTACAAATGTAAATCATTCTGCAAACACTAGTACGGTGTTGAACACGGCAACTGGTGGGGTTGTCCAAATCGGGGCATTGGCGGGTGCGAGGTTTTTTACTGGTTCTATCGATCAGGCCCGTATATATAATCGCGCAATTAGTGCCGATGAGGTTACTTCAATTTACAATGAAGAGAGACTATTGACCGTCCCTGGTGCCCCAACTATTGGCACTGCTACGGCAGGAAATGGTTCAGCTAGCGTCGCCTTTACTGCTCCTACTTCGAATGGTGGTTCAACGATCACATCTTATACTGTTACCTCAAACCCCGGCAGTTTTACTAGTACTGATACCACTAGTCCGATTACTGTTTCTGGATTAACCAACGGTACTGCCTACACTTTCACTGTCACTGCGACAAATGCAATTGGTACCAGCTCAGCTTCGGAAGCTTCAAATTCAGTTTCTCCTACTGGCGTACCGTCCAGTGGTTTGGTCTCACACTGGCCATTTACTGGTAACGCTAATGATGTGGTGGGGTCTAACAATGGGACAGTGGTTAACGCCGTTTTGGGTACCGGAGTAAATGGAGAAGCTAGCACGGCATATAGTTTTGACGGTAATGGTGATTACATCAATCTTGGGTTACCTGCATCGTTAGATGTTTCAATAAGTAGTTTTTCCGCTTGGGTTAACTTTACCGTTTTACCTGGAGATCAAACTTCGGTAATTTATGGGGAAGGATTATCTAGTTCGGCTGGGAATCCTTATGCCATGTTGGTTGTCTCTAATAATAAGTTTGGTTATTGGCCAAGTACCGGATCTTACACTACAACAGGCTCGACTTTACTAGCAAGTACCTGGTACCATGTTGTATATAACAGGGTAAATTCTACTACTTTGGATGTATATGTGGATGGAGTATTTAAAGGAACTCTTGACGGGACTACTTGGTTTAATAACACGGCTGGAGATAACTATGCTATTGGTGCCATGAGACGATCAAGTTTGTTTGGATCTATTAACGGTCTTATCGACAATGTTCGTATTTATAACCGTGCCCTCACTACTGATGAAATTACGAACATCTATAATGAAGAAAAACCAGATCCCACTGTCCCCGGCGCTCCAACCATCGGTACCGCTACCGCTGGTAATGCCACCTCCAGCGTCACATTTACTGCCCCAGCCTCAGACGGTGGCTCAACCATTACTTCTTATACCGTCACCTCCAGTCCTGGTGGTCTCACTGGTACTGGTTCCGCTAGCCCTATCACGGTCACTGGTTTAACTAACGGCACGGCCTATACTTTTACTGTCACTGCGACCAATGCTATTGGTACTGGTTCAGCTTCAGCTGCTTCAAATTCTGTGATGCCTGATGTAGTCGCTAGTGGTCTAGTTTCATACTGGCCGTTTACAGGTAATGCCAATGATGCGGTGGGGTCTAATAATGGAACTGTTACTGGTGCTACTTTAACAACAGGAGTGAAAGGTGTGGCTAGTACCGCTTATGCTTATGATGGAAATGATTATGTCAGTGCAGGAAATGTCTTTAACCTGGCGCACACTGATAATTTTACTATTGGTTCTTGGGTGTATAATACCCAGACTTTACCAACAAGTGGGTTTAACGGTAGGACGATTGTTAGTAAAACAAAAGCTGGTGAATGGACTAATGGATATTTCTTTATGTACGGTTATTATCTTGATTCATATTATCCTGGTTATTATATTGATTTTGGTTTTGCTAGCCATAGGGAGGCCATAGCAAATTACCAGATTTTACCAAATCAATGGTACTATCTTTCTGTTGTATTTGATTCAGCAACTCAAAATGCAGTTATTTATGTCAATGGCGTAGCTCAGGCGACTAGTATGTATAGTAGCGGTTCTGCTTTGAATTCTTACAATTTTAGAATCGGAAGTTGGTTTAATGATGACGCCCGTTCTCATGTTGGTCGTATTGACCAAACACGTATTTATAACCGCGTCCTATCTGCTAATGAAATCTTGACTATCTATAATGAAGAAAAGCCGACTATCCCTGGTGCTCCAACTATTGGTACAGCCACTGCTGGTAACGCTACGTCCAGTGTTACCTTCACTGCCCCAGCCTCAGACGGTGGTTCAGCTATTACTTCTTATACCGTTACTTCAAGCCCGGGTAGTCTCACTGGTACTGGTTCCGCTAGCCCTATCACGGTCACTGGTTTAACTAACGGCACGGCCTATACTTTCACTGTCACTGCGACCAATGCAATTGGCACTAGCTCGGCTTCCTCGGCCTCAAATTCAATCATACCTTCAGCTAATTGCTTGGCTACCGGTGGAACAATCACAACTTCCGATGGTTATATAATTCATACTTTTACTTCGAGTGGTACTTTTACAGTAACGAATGCTTGTAGTGTTGAAGTATTAGTGGTGGCTGGTGGTGGTGGAGGAGGTGGAGGTGGAGCTCCTGGTGGAGGTGGTGGGGCAGGAGGGATTACTTATAATACTGCCTTTGATCTTACGGCTGGGGCAAAGACTGTAACTATCGGAAATGGTGGTAGTGAAGGTGATAATGGCCAAAATTCTGTTTTTTCAACTATTACATCTACTGGTGGCGGTAGAGGAGCAAGCTACAGAACATCAGTGGCAGCTGCAATTGGAGGTTCAGGCGGAGGTGGTGGATACTATAATGGCACTGGGGCGGCGGGGACTTCTGGACAAGGTAGTGCTGGGGGTAATGCTAAAGGAACGGCCGAGGCTGGAGCTACTAAATATGAGCCAGGTGGTGGAGGAGGAGCCGGAGCGGTTGGTGCAAATTGGTCTGCTTCTCAAGCCGGGGCCGGTGGGGCTGGTTTACAATATTCACAATTTGCGTCTGTGGGTGGAAGTCCGGCTGGCTGGTTTGCTGGTGGTGGAGGAGGAACGGCAACTCACCAAGGGACAGTTTATGGTGTCGGCGGAAACGGTGGAGGTGGTGATGGAGATTCTACTCATAGTACTGTCGGTGTGTCTGGAACGGCAAACACTGGCGGTGGTGGAGGAAGCTCGCACGAAGGAACTGGTGGTGCTGGAGGATCGGGAATTGTAATTGTCAGGTATTCTTCCACAACAGCTATTCCAGCGAGCGGTCTTGTCTCATACTGGCCGTTTACAGGTAATGCGAATGATGCGGTGGGAACAAATAATGCCACAGTGAATGGGGCTACCTTAACGACTGGTGTAAAGGGAGTGGCCAATACCGCCTATGGTTTTGATGGGAATGATTATCTTAGCGTCCTAGGAAAAACATTAATAGCAAATGATTCTTACTATACAGTGTCTGTCTGGGTAAAGACTAATACTCTCAGCGGGCTCCATCAGGTATTTGACACAGGTCAGGTGCCAGCAACAGGATACTCTGTTCTTATGAGACAGACTGGTAGTGATTGGATGGCTAATCATAACACGTCATCTGGTGATCCGGAGGTTAGATATACTGGTGGAGTGGTTTCTGGTCAGTGGACTCATCTCGCCCTTACCTGGAATGGCTCAAATATAATTCTCTATGCTCAAGGATCATCGCGGGCAACAACCACCGCTACCAGTCACGCTCGTGAATCAACATACAATTATATTGGAGCAGAAGGGACTGACTATGCTTCTCCAAGTGAGTTCTTCTCTGGTTCTATTGACGAACTGCGTATTTATAGCCGGGCCCTTTCGGCACAAGAAATTACTGATATCTATAACGAAGAAAAACCATAAAATGTTTGAATTAAATAACAAAACAAAAGGTTTTAGTCTGCTGGAACTTATTTTGGCAATTGCCATTTTTTCTATCGGGTCATTTGCCATTGCCACTATGCTTATTGATGCTAATCTTGGGACCAAACTAAGCACGGAAAGGACAGAAGCCCTACTTTTTGCCAAAGAGGGGATAGAGGCTACACGTTCAATCAGAGATAATAATTGGGCCAGTTTGACTAATGGTGTGCACGGTCTTTCAGATAGTGGTGGTACTTGGATTTTTTGGAGCTCATCTGATCTTATTGATAATAAATATACCAGGGCAGTGACTATTACAGAAATTTCAACCTCTACCAAGAATATATCTGTTAATGTCGCTTGGCCACTCACTCCTTCTCGTGCTGCTAGTGTCACTTTAGAGACTTTATTTTCTAATTGGCGAGTGACGGCTGGCAGTACTACTACCAGCACTACCACTGAAAGTTATTGTACCGGTAATCTGATTGCCGATAGTGGCCAGTGCTCTCTTTATGATAATACTGAAGAAGCAGAGTGCAACCTTTATTGGCAATATCCCCTAGCTAAGAACTGTAGCTGGGATGGTATAAGTAGCTGTCTGGGAGTCTCTTGTATACCGCCAATAGGTGACCCACCACCATGTACTGATTTTACATATTCTGCTTGGTCAAGCTGTGTAAATTCTTTACAAACCAGAGAAATTCTTTCCTCCGGTCCAGGAATCTGTATTGGTGGTACTCCAGTTACAAGTCAAAGCTGTGGTGAACTTGCTGTGTGTACTGGCTCTTCCTATATACCTGCTCCCGGTACTTGTTCTATAGTTGTTGAAACGGGAGAGCTATGGATGTGCCCTAATTTAATGACGGCCTTACCAAACCCGCAGCAATGTGGTTTCGATGAAATTGGTGATTCTTGTGTTGAGTTATACCCCTGCACCCCTCCTTAGGTTTGTAGATATGGCACCATTAGTGTTATAATATTAAGATGAAGAAAGGATTTACCTTAATTGAAGCTATTTTGTATCTGGCGATTGCTGGTACGGTACTTTATTTTATTAGTGGTTTTGCCTTTAATGCTATTTTTGGTAAAGCTAAAATTGAAACCATCCAAGAAGTAAACCAAAGTAGCCGGTCAATCCTTAATGAGATAAGTGGTGCGGTTGGTGACTCAACAGAAATAAACGGTATTACCCAATAAATAATGTTTTTTGATTTTCCAATAAAAAGAAGAAAAGACGGTTTCCTAGTTTTGACAATGGTCCTTTTGGTCAGTGCCGTGGTCTTGGCAGTGGCCACTGGGATACTTTTCCGTTCTATTAGTGAAGTAACCGAGACGGGGGATTCAGAGAATTCGCTAAAAGCCTGGGGGGCGGTCAATGCCTGCGGTGAATATGCCTTGGGTCAGCTCGCCTCTACTACTGACAGCGCCGGTTGGAGTTATTCTGGTAATGAATCTTTGACCGTTGGAGCGGAAACATGTTATATTTATCCTATAGAGGATAGTGGTACAGCAAAATTGGTAAAAGCCTCTAGTACAGTTTCACTTCTTACCAAAAAGATTTTGATTGAAGTAGCCACCAATACCCCAAACCTGCTAGTAAATTATTGGACCGAAGTAGCTGATTTCTAGTATTAAATAGAGATTTAATAAAAATCGTAAGTAAACAAAACGCATGAATTTTGGAAAAACACTGAGAGATACTTTGACCATCGAGTTTGACAAGGCCTTTGGTCTCGATATCGGTGACCGGTCAGTAGAGATCATTGAGCTGGACAAGTTTTTTCGTTTTTCCGTGGTTACTTATGGTCGGGCCGAGCTACCCGTAGGCATAGTAAAAAATGGTAAAATCATTGATCAAAATGTTTTAGCAGAGAAACTCAAAAAACTTTTAAAGGAAGTAAAACCCAAAAGAGTTTCTACTAATAAAGTCATAGTTTCCTTACCGGAGTCACAAGTTTTTGTCGAATGTTTTGAGGTGGACTCCAAACTCAAGTTTGGAGCTTTATCTCGGGCTATCGTGGATAAGGTGTCTCTTCTTTCGCCAATAAATATTGATAAAACTTATTGGGATTATATTGAAAAACCTTCAGTTGATAAGTCAAAAAAACTAATTATATTTGTGAGTGTACCCAAGGATGTAGCCAATAGCTATGTTAGATTTTGTAATTCCATAGGTTTAGAAGTTGTTTCGTTGTGTTTGGAGTCGTTGAGTCTAGCCAGGACTATCCTAAAAAGTTCTCCCAAGCAAAGTTTGATTATGGATATTGGCTCCGGTTCTACTAACCTTAGCTTTTTTGATAGTAATGACAAACTAAATATGTCAGTCACTATACCAGTAGCGGGGGAACAAATGACCCAGGCAATAGCTGATCAGCTGAAGATTGAAGGATTAGAAGCTGAAGCCTTGAAAGTCAAATTTGGTTTTAAAGATGGTCCAGATAATAATGTTCGCCCTATAATATTACCAGTTATGGAAGATCTTTTGAGGGAAACAAAGCAAGCCGTAGATTATTATGAAGAAACCTTCAAACAAAAATTAGAGGATATATATGTCATTGGGGGCTCCGTTCTTTTGCCAGGAATAATTGAAATAATTAAGACTAATTTGAAGAGAAACATTTCGCCGGCGGAGAGTGCTCATAATATAAATCTAAAGCTATTAACAGGTAAAAATAATTTTTTCCCGCTTTTTGTCAATGTCATAGGCCTAGGTATGATTGGTGCCAGTGGACAATTTAGAGATATAAATTTACTTAAAAAAATGCCCAAAGCAGAAGTAAATTCTGTGAGTAAGCTCGACCTCTTTAAGATGGGGTATTTAAGCCCAGTAAACACAGTGAGAAGGATTTTGAATAATAAATTTATTCTAATTACTATGGTAATTTTGATAGGTGTAATATTTATGATTTTATTAGAACAAACAAAAGATTTTGATGCCTCAGATGTGTCAATAATCGTGCCAACCGCCACTGTGATCAGGCCAACAGCCACTTCTAGTCCGGCCACGTCTACGTTGCCTTTAATGAGTACTTCAACCAAAACCCAATTGAATGTTAGATAAATCTAAAACTCGTGGGCTTTTTTCAATTTATCTCCTGGGATTCCTTTTTGCTTTTCATGTTGCACTTCCTACCTATATAAATTCTAGTTTTTTGAGTGGTTATATTTCTGAAAAATTAGTAGGAAATGTTTATGCTTTAGCCTCTATTTTTACGATTATATGTTTTTTGTTGATGCCCTTTATTTTAAAAAAGTTTGGAAATTATCGGGTCTCCTTATTTTTGATAGTTTTTGAAATGATTGTCTTACTCGGTCTGGCTTTTCTGGGCTCTGCTCCCTGGCTAATTGTCCTTTTTACGCTAAATCTGATCGCCATTCCTCTGATGTATTTTTCAACAGATATATTTTTGGAGAATTATTCTAGTAATCAAGCCACAGGTAAAATCAGAGGAATTTATCTAACCTCAGTAAATTTAGCCTGGGCAATCTCACCCTTAGTCAGTGGACTAATCATGGCTAGTAACGATTTCCCCAAAATATACTTAATTTCCTTTATCTTCTTAATCCCTGTAACCATAATTTTATTTACCAACTTAAGCCGTTTTAAGGATTCAAAATACCAAGCAACTCATGCCTGGAAAACGATGAAAGTCATCTGGCAGAACAAGAATCTCCGGAACATTATTATGGCCAACTGGCTTTTGTTTTTTTTCTACTCTTGGATGACTATTTATACCCCACTCTATCTGTATAAAAATATCGGTTTTTCCTGGGCGCAGATTGGAATAACCTTTAGTATTATGCTATTACCTTTCGTCCTTTTCCAATTCATTTTAGGCCGGCTGGCCGATAAAAAATGGGGGGAGAAGGAGTTACTTAGTTTAGGTTTTATCACAATTGCTGTTTCGACCGGTTGCCTCACCTTTATTCATAGCAATAATATATTTTTATGGGCCGCCATTTTGTTTATCACCAGGATCGGGGCCAGTATTATTGAAGTG
>CAZOJH010000010.1:9248-10843 GCA_964580125.1 uncultured Candidatus Saccharibacteria bacterium
ATGTGTGATACTTATTTCTTTAAAAAGGTAGATAGTCTAAATGCTAATGTAATAAGCTTTTACAGGATGTCCAGTCCTCTGGCCTATATTTTTGCTCCGCTGTTAGCGGTCATAATGTTGAGTTTATTTTCTTTCGATATCAAGTATCTTTTCTTAATTTTGGGGCTGATTATGATTTTGGGTTTGAAATTTAGTCTGGCCCTCCGTGATACCAAGTAAAATCAGACGGATCAATCTTCCTTTTTAATTAAGGCTAATCACCGCGAGGATTAATCCGTCTGGTTTTAAAGATTGCAATTCTCTGTTTATTATGTATAATTGTCTCCATGTTTAAATTAAAAGTAGAGAAGAGAGATTTAAAGGAAGGGCTAGAACCATTAAGAAAATCTGGTAAAATACCAGCTGTTTTCTATGGTCCCAAGGACCCATCTACCTCTATTAAGATTTCTTTAGCTGATTTTAAAAAAGCCTGGAAGACGGCTGGTGAATCTACTGTAGTTTCCTTGGAAGGTCCTGGGATTGATGCTGATGTACTTATCCACAGCGTGGATCTTGATCCAGTGACTGATGTGGTAATTCACGCTGATTTTTATGCTATTGAGAAGGGTAAGAAATTGTCAGTGGACGTCCCACTAGAATTCATTGGTGTTTCTCCAGCCGTTAAGGATTTGGGTGCGGTTCTAGTCAAAGTTCTTCATGACATTGAAATTGAAGCCTTACCAAAAGATTTACCTCACAAATTAGAAGTAGACATCTCCAGTCTGGCTACTTTTGATAGTGTTTTGACTGCTAAAGATATAAAATTACCAGCCGGTGTAACTCTAAAAGTTAAGCTTGAGGAAGTTATTGCCTCGGTTTATGAGCCAAAAGAAGAGGTTGTTGAGGTGGCTCCAGTTGACCTCTCCACCATTGAAGTAGAAAAGAAGGGTAAAGAAGTTAAAGAAGGAGAAGAAGGGTCTGAAGCTCCGGCTGTAGAGCAAAAAGCCGAGAAAAAAGACAAGAAATAATCCACCCTTGCGACAAAGCGGACAGGGCTAAAATCTAAAATTTATGTTAAAATAACGGTGATGAAAAAATTTGTCACTGTTATTTTAATATTGTTTCTTGGAATTTTTTTGGCTAGTAACCTTTCTTTTGCTCAAACGAGCAGTAATTTATCTCCAGAAGAAAAGGTGCGGCTCCAGGCTGAATTTGATTCTCTCCAAAAGGAAATCGCTGATTTACAAAAAAGTCTGGATGCTCTTGTCCTGCAAAAAAACACTTTGAAGGGCGATGTGTCACTTTTGACGGCACAGATTGCTAAGGCGGAAAAGGAGATAAAACAACGTGGTATTACGCTGACTAACCTAAACTATGAGATAAAACAAAAAGTCGCTAATATTACTTCTCTTGAAGCTAGAATTGAAAATGACAAGAAATTGCTGGGTAATCTCCTAAAAAAGAAAAACCAAAATGAAGTGGAACCAATTTTTTATCTCTTACTTTCCTCGGATGATTTATCAGATTTAATTACTGACATAGATAACATCGGGTCGGTGAATCGAGGTTTACAAGACTTGTTTGAGGAATTACGCGGAGTGAAAAATGAAACACAG
>CAZOJH010000011.1:0-605 GCA_964580125.1 uncultured Candidatus Saccharibacteria bacterium
CTTTTTCCTTATACAAATTCATGGTTTTTAAGGCCTGCTCTTGCTTATTATCCTTATATTTTAGTTTAATTTCGTCTATGGCTGGCTGTATCTTCTTCATCTCAATCTGGCTGCGGACAGACGTTTGGGATAAGGGGAACAAAACTAGCTTTACGAGCAGGGTAAATAGAATAACGACAATACCGGCGTCTATCCAAGGAAAAGTGCCTATAAAGCCAATAAAGACGTTGTAGAGGGGTTTGTAGAGGACGGCGTTAAAAATACCTGAGATCATCCAGAGAGTATACCCTATAAAGTCTTCCAGTTCAACACTTGGGCCTTAACCAAAAGCTCTGTGGTTTCTTTTTCTATGTTCGGTAGTATAGAAACATCTTTTTTCTCCTATGTCAACTATTCTATGCTACCTACTACCCTCTACACCCTACCTAAGAATCACTATACACCATCCCTCTACACATGTCAATCACTATCTAATATTTACCTTTACCATCATACCGCCAGCTAGTTACCCTCATACGCCAGCTAGTTCACTCTCCAAATACATTGAATATTTAAGGTTTTTAAGATTAATTTGGAAAATTTACAACGATTAAGAAAACTTGAGC
>CAZOJH010000011.1:615-4274 GCA_964580125.1 uncultured Candidatus Saccharibacteria bacterium
TTTCTATGTTCGGGAGTATAGAAACATCTTTGTTGACAAAAATAATAATTGAAAAACCAGGTTTAATATCAGACAAGACTTTTTCGACTATGGAGGTTAGTTTTCTCTTAATCAGGTGTCGGCCGACTGAAGTCTTTTTTACCTTTAGGGGAACCACAAAGGCAAACAGGGTGGGCAAGTGGTCCTTTCTGTCTAATAATCTTAAATAAAAGTTGTCCCCATGTACAAAAACACCCTCTTTTATGATTTTAGGAAAAAACTCCTTCTTTATCCTTCTTTTGGTGGACAACATAATAGATTTCTGACTTACCAGAAAAGGCAGGAACTAGACCGTACTTAGTCTCTTTCGCCCCTTTTGCATCCTTTTCTTAAGGACCCTTTTTCCATAAGAAGTCCGGCTTCTAGACAAAAAACCGTGTTTCTTAGCTCTTTTTACTTTTTTGGGATTATATGTAAACGACATAGTGCAGACAGTATAGTTTATTTATTTAGAAACGTCAACCAAAAAGTTGTCCACAGCTTATGAACATAAGATAAACTTTTCCACAACTTTTACATTTCTAAATTCAGTATATAATCTATGAATCATGACAGAAGAAAACAATAAACTTTGGCAAAGTGTTCTTTCGGAAATAGAACTCTCTATTTCTAAGGCTAATTTCAATATGTGGTTCAAAGATACCTTTATCAATAAACAAGAAGAGGGGACGGTCTTTGTGGGGGTACCAAACGTCTTTGTAAAAGACTGGCTTATCAACAAATACCACAAAAATATTTTAAAGAGTCTGCGTAGTTTTGGCGAACATATTCACGCCATAGAATATTTAGTTATTAAACCCGAGGGAAAGAAGGATCAAAACAAAGAAAACAACGAAACAAACAGCCACAATGAATTACCCCTCCAAGATTTCTATATAAACAAAGAGGATAATTTAAACTCTAAATACACCTTTGATACTTTTGTGGTTGGGCCTTTTAATGAATTAGCTTACGCTGCCACCCAGGCCATAATAAAAAGAACAGCTGTCTATAATCCACTATTTATTTATGGTAGTACTGGTCATGGCAAGACCCACTTGATTCAAGCGGTTGGTAACCATGTTAAAAACAGTGCCCCCAATAAAAAAATATATTATTTAACTTCGGAAAAGTTTACTTTAGACCTAATGAATGCCATTTCTTCTGGTACCGCTAATCAATTTAAAGAAAAGTATAGAAAGTATGATTTACTAATTGTGGATGATATTCAGTTTTTTGCTGGTAAACAAAAAACCGAGGAAGAGTTTTTTCATCTTTTTAACAGTTTTTATGATAATAACAAACAAATCATCTTCTCTTCTGATAAACACCCCAATTTTATCAGCGGACTGGAAGATCGTTTAAAATCAAGGCTTAATTCCGGAATGATAGTGGAAATACCTAGTCCCGACCTAGAATCTAGAATTCAAATTTTTAAAATTAAATCAGCCACTTTAAATTTCTCTCTTTCTTCTGAAATTATTGAATATTTAGCTTCTTCAGTAGAGGGGAATGTTCGAGAGCTTGAAGGGGTATTAAACTCTATAATCTGTCAGTCCAGGCTTAAAGGACGCGATCTAACTATAAATGAGATTAAAGATTTGATTAAAAATAATCTCAAACCGAAGAAAAATTCATCAATTAAAGAGGTTATAAAGACGATTGCAGAGTTTTATAGAATAACCGAGAATGAAATATATGAAAAAACTCGCAAAAAAACAGTTCTAAGACCCAGACAAATAATTATGTATATTTTGAGGGAGGATTTTAATGTCTCTTATCCAACTATTGGTGAAAAACTAGGTGGAAAAGACCATACTACGGTCATGCATTCATATGAAAAAATAAAAGAAGATTTAAAAAACGATTCTTCATTAATTAGAGAGCTTAGTCAGATCCGATCAATGATTACCTAAAACACTGTGAATAAAGCTGTGGAAAAGCACTGGATTACTTCTTTAAAAATAGTGAATAAATATAAGAAAAAATAATTTAAACTAAAAGATATAACTTTTTATTAACAGGTTTAAAAATATATTTATTAAAAGATGAGATATTATATAAACAAAAAAACTTTTCCCCTTTTCCACCTATCTAATAGTAATATTCTTTATAAATTATAAAAAAATAAAATTATGAAAGCAGAGTGTATAAAAGAAAAATTTTGTTTAGCGGTTTCTAGAGCGGAAAAGATTACCGGTAAAAACATGACCTTACCAATTCTTTCTTGTATTTTAATTGAAGCCAAGGGGAGTTTTTTGATTTTAAAAGCCACAAATCTTGATTTGGGTATTGAGATTAAAGTTCACGCTAAAGTAATACAAGAGGGTATCGTGGCTGTTCCCGGATCTATTTTAAACAGTTTTCTTTCAAACCTATCTGGCGATAATAATTTAAGTTTAGAAGAAAAGGATGGAAATTTACATATCTTAAGTTCCAATAGTAAAACTATGATAAAAAGCTTTATTAGTGATGATTTTCCAACTATTCCTAAGGTAAAGGACGGCAGAACTTACGAAATTGAATCCCAAAACCTAGTTAAGGGCTTAAAATCTGTTTGGTATAGTGCTTCTCTCTCTAATATTAAACCTGAGTTATCCAGTGTCTATATTTATTCTAAAGATGAGGGATTAGTATTTGTGGCGACTGATTCATTCCGCCTGGCTGAAAAAGTAGTTAAATTTAAGAAAAATAGTGATTTTGAACAAATTCTCATTCCTTTTAAAAATGTGGTAGATTTGTTAAAAATAATAGGTGATGAAAAAGATGCTTTATTGATTACCTCAACTAAAAATCAAATATCTTTTGAATATAAAGATATTTATATTGTTTCTCGAGTAATTGATGGTGTATTTCCAGATTATCAACAAATTATTGCTAAGGAATTTAAAACTGAAGTAATTGTTTTAAAGCAGGATTTAATAAATATTCTTAAACTATCAAATATTTTTTCTGATAGTTTTAATCAAATAAACATAAAAGCATCACCTAAAGATAAGGTCTTTGAAATAAAATCAAAAAATTCTAACGTGGGAGAAAATGCCAATAAATTAGGAGCCACCATCACTGGGGAGGAGATAGAGATAAACTTTAATCATAAGTACATTATTGATTGTTTTCAATCTATTGATTCAGACAGTGTTTCCCTGTCATTTAATGGCTTAAATAAACCAATGGTAATTCGCGGAGTGTCTGATAAAAACTTTACTTACCTAGTAATGCCAATGAACAGATAGATTTATGTTTAATATCTCTCAATATCTTGAAAAGTTCAAAAATATTGGTGGAACAGAGCGTAACTTAAAAGAGGCCCTGGCGGGAGCCGTTAAAACAGCAACGGGCGTGGAAATTGAGGTTAAAAATATTATTATAAAAAATGGTGAGGCCATCATAAAAGTATCTCCCTTAATAAAAAACGCTATTTATATTAAAAAAGAAAAGATTTTAAAATTAGTAGAGGAAAAAATAGGTTGCGGGGTTGTGGAGATAAGATAAATTATGCTATTATAACGTCTATCAACTAATTAATTATCTATGCCTCCAAACAAGAAACCCCAATCCGGCTTCACCCTCCTCGAAATCCTCCTCGTGGTTGGTGTTATCGCTATTCTCGCCGGTATTGTGATTGTGGCCATCAACCC
>CAZOJH010000011.1:4284-7151 GCA_964580125.1 uncultured Candidatus Saccharibacteria bacterium
GTAACACGGAACGGAAAACGGATCTAAAACAAATCAATAGTGCCGTTCAGCAGTACTACATTGATGAGAATCTCTATCCAGACTCTATCTCGGACAACTTAACGGAAGTCTGCGATACTGGAAACCTCTCTTACCCCTCGGGTGTTGATTGTACTGGCTTAGTTGATCTTTCCTCTTTAGTCCCCACCTATGTCACCGCTATTCCCAAGGACCCTCAGGCTTCAACTACCAACGGAACTGGTTACAAGATTATGAAAGATACCGGGAACAAGATCGTTCTCTCGGCTCCTCAGACCGAGCTAAACACTAGAATCACCCTGGGCAACATTCCACCCACCACCGTCACCTATAATGGTAACACTAATATCGCCGGCACCGTTCCCGTTGATGCCCTTACCTATACCGAGTCAGCCACTGTTACCGTCCTTGGTAATCCTGGCTCCTTAACTAAGACAGGGTATGCTTTTACTGGTTGGAATACTCTCGCTAACGGCCTAGGAACTGATTATGCTTCCTCCTCTACTTTTGTCATGAGGACAACTGATGTTACGCTCTATGCTAAGTGGACCCTCTGGTATGACTCAGCCTGGACTTACCGGAAAGAAATCACCATTAATCATGAACTAGTTGGTAATGGAACCGAAAATGAGACCAATTTTCCCGTCTTGATCTCTCTTTCGGGTCTCTCTCATGTTAATGTTGCGGGAACCGACATCCGCTTTACACTCTCTAATCACACCACTCTCTTACCCCGGGAGATTGAATCTTATTCCGCCGGTACTCTCTATGCCTGGGTTAAAATCCCCACCCTATCTTATACCGCGGATACGGTTATCTATATGTACTATGGTAATACTGACGCAACAGAACCCACTCCAGCCTCAACCTACGGGTCGCAGAATGTGTGGGATGGAAACTTTTCGGTAGTTTATCACCTGACCGAGACCGCCGGTAAACATCTCGACTCAACGGCGAACGATTATGATTCCGAGTTTTCTGATATTAGTGCTCCTAATAATGGAGTAAACGTCCAAACTCAAGGGAGTGCCACTGGAAAGATTGGTGGGGCGGATTATCTATCAGGAAACTTTGTTTCTTGGCCGAACGGGGTTGGGGTTACTGATGTAGGCCGCTCAAAACTTACCCCGTCTATCCTGACAGTTAGTATCTGGGCAAAGAAAGAGGCTGGGGAGAGTATGGGTTGGATTTTTTCAAGAAGCTGTAGTGATTACGGGGTCTCCTGGCAAGGAACATCTTATAACTACTATTTTAACGGGGTTAACGGCGGTACTTTAAATGTAACCATACCAGAAAGTGAATATAACAACTGGCATCACCTGGTCATCGTCTTTGACGGAAGTAACAAAAAAGCATATTTAGACGGAACACTAATGGCAACTGAAGCCCAGACTTATTGGAGTTGGTATAATTATTATCCTTACAAAATGCAGTTTTTAATCGGTGGTTATAGATGCTGGGATGCTTCCGAAAGTCTTTATAACGGAACCGTTGACGAAGCACATTTTTCTAATACCGCTCGTTCGGCCGGTTGGATAAAAACTGAATATAACAATCAAAATTCACCCAGTACGTTTTATGAGGTGACCAGCACGGATTCGATCTAAGGAGTGGTTATGATTTTTTATTCGGAGATATTAAATTTCACTTCTGCCTCGCTTCGGTTAAAGATAGAATCTGTAGCTACTATTTTGAGGGTATTATCTGTGCTGATGGAATTAATTTCAGCCGGGACAAAAGAAAAGAGGAAGGGGCTGGTGTTAGATGAACCCACGTAGGTGCTGTTGATATAAAAATCAAGCTTGGTTATGGGGTAAGTGCTCTGGTTGTTCGTTTCAATCATTATTTTTTGATTTCGACTATAGGCCCCATTAACTACGGGACTGGATATGTTTATTTTAGGACTTCTGGCTAGAGTATGTACATCATCATAGACCTTCGGTTTTATAGGGTTCGGTAGGACTTGAGTGGCTAACCATTTTTGAACTGGATATTCCCAGCGCTCAAATTGAGGATCCTCGGCAGAATTGGTGGGTACCGCCCCCCACGGATCATCTTTATTTACCCAATATAATATTTCGTGGACGTTGGGAATAAAGATTTCTTCCCTCGTCTCCTTCGGGGTGAGATCAGTGGCTAGTTTTCCTGAAATTTTATCTATAATAAAAGAATCATAACCCTGCCAAATACCTCTAAAGACGGGCTTAACTTCTTCCAGTGGTGGTTCTGGCTCGGTAAAATATTCCCTTGGTAACTTTTTTAAAGCTTCATCCATAAAAGCCTTCCACATCGGGGCAATAACCAAGCCGGCAATCTTTTTAGCAATCGGGCTGTTATCATTGTTTCCCGCCCACGCCCCCACTACCAAATTTGGTGTGTAGCCAATAATCCAAGCGTCGCGGTAATCATTCGTGGTACCAGTTTTAGCCGCCACCGGGCGGTCAGCAAAATAAAGGGGGGAATTACTTCCATAAAGAGGGGTACGGGCCACATTATCTGATAGGATACTGGATATTTTATTAGTAATCTCTTCAGAAATAACTTGCTCTGGTTGAGGAGTTGTTTCCTCCAAAATCTCTCCACGAGTGTTTTCAATTTTCAGTATAGAGATATAAGGATTTCGCACTCCGGCATTAGCAAATACACCGTAAGCACTAGTGAGTTCAAGGGGAGAAACTTCACCACCTCCCAAAACCAAAGTTAAGCCATATTGGTTTTGATCTCCCAGGCTGGTAATCCCCATATTCCTAGCGGTCGCCAGAGAGTCTTTTATCCCAGCTAGGTAGAGAAGCTTTATGGCAGGGATGTTTCTGGATTGAGCTAGAGCATTTTTCAAGGTAATAGGTCCT
>CAZOJH010000011.1:7161-8685 GCA_964580125.1 uncultured Candidatus Saccharibacteria bacterium
TCAGCATTTACCGGCATGTAGCAGTCATCTTTATTGGTGTTTCCTATTGGTTTTCCTTCCGCGTCACAGGTGGTTTGGAATTCTGTTGGTAAATCAAAGAGAATAGTCTCCGGTGTGTAACCTTTCATAAAAGCGGTAGAGTATACAAACGGTTTGAAAGTGGAACCCGGCTGGCGGTGAGCGAGGGCGACATTAAAATTACCCTGTATCTCTTTGTCAAAGTAGTCTCTAGAACCGACCATGGTCAGAATCTGTCCGGTCTTGGGGTCAATAGCCACCAGGGCAGCATTTTCCGCGTTAAAGTTTTTCTCGTTCTCTAGAGCATATTTTTTAACTATTTCTTCCGCCTTGGCCTGCAAGCTATAATCAAGCGTTGTAATAACTTTCAAACCATCTTCCCGAACCACCTTCTCCCCGTATTGATTTTCTAAATATTGTCTGACAAAATCCACAAAGTGCGGTGCTTTTATGCTGTTTGATTGTTTTGCCTGAAAAATAACGACTTCTTTTTTGGCATTATCGTATTGGTCTTTACTTATTAAATTATTATCAAGCATTCTTTGCAGAACTAGATTTTTTCTATTGTCCAATTTATCTTTATTATTTCCGTATGGGGAATAGTAGGTAGGAGCGTTCGGAATGGCGGCTAAATAAGCGGCCTCCGCTAAGGTGACGTCGGAGGATTTTTTATTAAAGAAGGTTTGGGAGGCTTCCTCCACACCATAAATACTTCCGCCGTAAGGGTTTTCATTTAAATAAACGGACAATATCTCATCCTTACCCATCACTTTTTCTAGACGGATAGCCAAAACCCATTCCTTTATCTTTCGGGAGATAGCATATTCGGAAGTTAGGAGGGAGTTTTTCACTACCTGCTGAGTAATGGTTGATCCACCGCCAACCCCACCCACCAAATGAGATAAAACAGCCCGAATTATAGCCTTGATCTGTATCCCTCCGTGATTATAAAAGCCGGCGTCTTCAACTGCCACCGTAGCATCTTTGACATATTTGGAAATATCTTCAAAGGAAACAACCTGTCTTTTAAGGTCCTGGTTAAGGTCAAAAAGTAGGACCTCACCTGTGCGGTCGTATATTTTAGTGCTTTGAGACACGGTCCTTTCTTCAAAGGACTTCAAATCTGGCATTTTAAAGGTAGAAATCCAAAAAGCAATTATTCCTAAGCCAACAAAACCTAAGCTGAAGAGATAGATAAGGGCCTTTTTGTGGTGTTTTTTTATTCGTCTCATGATTTCATAAGTGTAGCATAAAACTCGGGACAAAGTGAAAGAAATATGCTAAATTTTAAAGATGAAAATTGATACCGATCCAAAAAAAATAGAGGAGTTTATTACGCGGGCCGTGGAACATATTTATCCGAATGAAGATTTTGTAAGGAAAAAACTTTTGTCAGGGGAAAGGCAAACGGTTTATTTGGGTATTGATCCTACTGGACCAACTTTGCACATGGGACATGCCGTGGTATTAAAAAAACTCCGGGATCTCCAAAGACTTGGCCATAAA
>CAZOJH010000011.1:8695-10477 GCA_964580125.1 uncultured Candidatus Saccharibacteria bacterium
TGAGTTTTTAAGAAAAAAACTTTTGTCTGGAGAAAGACAAACTATGTATCTTGGTGTTGATCCCACGGGACCAACACTACACATGGGTCATGCTATTCCAATTAAGAAATTGAAAGAGTTTCAGGACTTAGGACACCAGGTGATTTTGTTGATCGGTGATTTTACTGGGATGATTGGTGATCCCACAGACAAATTGGCTACAAGAAAACAACTAACCAGAAGGGAGGTTCTAAAAAATTCCAACCTATACAAAAAACAGGCTTCAAAGTTTTTAAAATTCGGTTTGTTCGGAGCAAAAATAAAATATAATTCCAAATGGCTTGGTAAGATGAACTTTGCTGATGTTTTAAATTTGGCCGCCAAGATGACCGTGGAACAAATGTTGAAGCGAGACATGTTTGATAAAAGAATGGTTGAGGGCAAGCCTATTTACATTCATGAGTTTATGTACCCCTTAATGCAGGGGTATGATAGCGTGGCGATGGGCGTAGATGGCGAGATAGGGGGAAATGACCAAACCTTCAACATGCTAACTGGTAGAGACCTAATGAAGGAAATAAGCGGTAAGGACAAGTTTGTTATGTCTACTAAATTATTGGTTGACCCCAACGGCAAAAAAATGGGTAAAACCGAAGGCAACATGATCACCTTAGAAGATGGTGCCTCTGACATGTTTGGCAAGGTGATGAGCTGGACTGACGGGATGATACTTTCTGGTTTTGAGCTGTGTACGTATGTCTCAATGAAAGAAATAGAAAAGATAAAGCAGCAAATATTATCCGGTGATAATCCACGGGACATAAAAGTAAGACTAGCCAAGGAGATAGTTACTATTTATCACAATAAGGAAGAGGCAGATAAAGCCGAGGAAGATTTTGTAAAGACTTTTAAAGAGGGTGGTATACCAGAGAAGATAGATGAAATATCAGCTACAAATGGAGAAATGCTTTCTGAGCTTTCAGTTAAGGCGGGTTTAGTAAAATCCAAAGGGGAGTTTAGACGCTTAGTCCTTGAGGGGGCGGTCAGCAACCAAGAAACGGGGGATAAAATCAGTGATCCAAACTGGAAAGTTATTTCTACTGGTATATTTAAAATCGGAAAGAGGAGGTTTTTGAAGGTGCTAATCAAATAGAATTTAAAAACAAGATTGTTTGATTTTAAAATCAAACAATCTTGTTTTTAATTTTTTATTAAAACTATTTAGAGAAAGTCCGTATCATTATATTCATCTGCCTCCTCGGTAAAAGTATCCTCAATGATAGCGGGATCAATAATAGAATCCTCACCTAAAACTGGTTCTTCCTCGGAAGATTCACCCTCCGCCTTTTTTTTGCTAACTATTTTTTTATTTGCCATTATCTTTGTTTTGTCCTGGATTATTAATTTACATTAATGCACAGGATTCTTATAAAATTTCTGTGGCCCACGGGGACCATTTTTAGTGATTTTTATATTAATAGCAGGTTTAAAAATGTTTGCAAGGGGGAAAAAAGTAGTGCCTGTGGAAAACTTCGTAAATAAAACTAATTATCGTTTTTTTTTTTTTTTTGTTATAATTGTATATATGAAAATAATTGCCATTGATCCCGGATATGAAAGAGTGGGTATCGCTATATTAGAGAAAACAAATAGCCGTGAAGCGCTACTTTTTTCCGAGTGTTTTAAGACTTTAGCTACCGAATCAGCTGAGGAAAGGCTGAGACAGATTGGTACAGAAATTTCTTCCCTGATTAAAAAGTATCAACCAGAAGCAATGGCCATTGAGACTCTCTTTTTTAAAAC
>CAZOJH010000012.1:0-6269 GCA_964580125.1 uncultured Candidatus Saccharibacteria bacterium
ATATAAATACTGATTTGACCGTTAGAATTATCCACTTCCTCTGGTGGGGCGAGAGAAGGACCAACTTCTGATAGTAAGGCGTCACCACCATCAATAACTAGCTCACCACCAATCTTAAGCGACGGATCAAAATTTGTGGCTGGCTCGGGCAATAACATATTCTGTGAACTGGTCTCTATGATTGTCTCAGACTGAGCAGAAACATCCTGTCCTGAAAAAATATCGACGACCGATGACCAAAAACCAGCATGGGTAACAGCTGGTCTAACAAAAAGTATGGTCAAAATTAGAAAAAACAAAAAAAACCTCTCAAAGAAAGACCGTAAAAACTTTGCTATTTCAATATAAATTTTAAAATCCATAATTAAGGCAGTTGCGAGAACGGGAAGTACGGTAAAATTCGTCAAACATCAAAACGAACAGTAAGCTGCCTACTCCGACATAATAGCAAAAATAGAGCCTAAAATCAATAAAAGGTACTCCCCCCTGTGGATATCTTTATTCAGTTATTGGCTTATAATAAGGATATTCTGGCTATCTAATAAGACATAGACATGCTATGATGTGTCAATGAACGAAAAACAAGACTCCGGAAATTATTTGAGTGGTTTAAACCCTGGTCAAAAAGAGGCGGTCTTGCACTCCGAGGGTCCGCTTTTGATATTTGCCGGGGCCGGGGCGGGTAAAACCAAGACTGTCACCTGCCGAATTATGCATTTGATCAAGACGGGGGTAGAGCCAAAGAATATTTTGGCTATTACTTTTACCAATAAAGCAGCCAAAGAAATGCGTGACCGGGTTCTAAGCGCAATTGAAAGGGAAAGAGGGTTAGCAAACATATTTCCAAACGAAAAACCGTTTATTAGCACCTTTCACTCTCTTGGAGTCCATATTTTAAAGGAAAATAGCCGAGAACTTGGCCTTACTCGAAACTTTTCTATTTTTGACAAAAGTGACTCCCAAAAAACTGTCCGCGATATTGTCCGGGACATGGGGCTTGACCCAAAACAGCACGAGCCAAATAAAATCTTAAATGTTATTTCCCGAGAGAAGGGGGACTTGAAAAATGCCCAGGATTTTGCCGAGTCCATACGCGGTGAAAATCACACCGCCAGCCATGGTCTAATTTCTCAGATATGGACGGAGTATGAAAAGAGGTTAAGGACAGAAAAGGCTCTAGATTTTGATGATCTACTACTTCAAACCTATAAACTACTGAAGAACAAACCTGACGTCTTAGAAAAATATCAAAATCTTTGGAAATATGTTCACATTGATGAATATCAGGATACAAACAAAGTCCAGTATATGACAGTAAAACTGTTGGCCCAGAAGCACCAAAATCTATGCGTGGTGGGGGATATTGACCAAAATATTTACAGTTGGCGTGGAGCAGACATTAAAAATATCTTGAATTTTGAAAAAGATTATCCGCGCGCCAAGGTAATTCTTTTAGAAGAAAATTACCGTTCTACCCAAAATATTTTAGCCGTGGCAAATAGTATCATAAAGAAAAATACTAACCGTGTGGAGAAAAATTTATTTACTAAGAATGACGAGGGAGAAAAAGTTTCGTTGTATGCTGGCTACAACGAAGCTGAGGAAGCGCATTATATTGCCAATAAAAGCAAGGAACTCATAGCCTCCGGTGTTTCCGCTAGGGAGATTGCTGTCTTGTACCGGGCTAATTTTCAATCCCGAGCGCTAGAGGATGCCTTCCTCACCAAAAGCGTTCCTTATCAAGTCCTTGGTACCAAGTTTTTTGAGAGAAAAGAGGTAAAAGATATTATTTCCTTTGTTCGGGCTGGCCTCAATCCGGATAGTATGACGGACATCAAAAGAATAATTAATGTCCCGGCGCGCGGTATAGGTAAAGTCACTATTCTTAAAATATTTGCTAATCAAAAAGAAGAGATACCACTAGGCACAAGAATAAAAGTAGATCAATTCTACAATCTATTGAAAGAAATAAAAAAACAAGCTGAAGAAAACAGGCCATCAGAAGTAATCAAGTTTATTATTAAAGAAAGTGGCATAGAAAGAGAACTTAGAGACGGTAACGATGAAGAAAAAGAGAGACTAGAAAACATGAGAGAATTAGCCACTTTAGCCATAAAATATGACCACTTTCCGCAAGGTGAGGGTATAGAAAAGCTAGTGGAGGAAGCGGCCCTAGCCACGGACCAGGATAGTTTAGAAAAAAATGAAAACGCCGTAAAATTGATGACCGTTCACGCATCAAAAGGACTTGAGTTTGACTACGTCTTTATCACCGGTCTAGAGGAAGATTTGTTTCCACACCAAAGGATGAATACGGTCAAAAACAAAGAGGACGGCGAGGAAGAAAGGAGATTATTCTATGTAGCAATCACTCGGGCCCGCAAAAAGATCTTCTTGACTTATGCTAATACCCGGACGATCTTTGGTTCGGCACAAGTAAATACCCCGTCACAGTTTATTAGCGATATTGAGGAAAGTTTTCTCGAACTAGACCAGACATTTGAATATCGGGAGAAAATAGTATATCTTGAGTTGTAATTCGAAGGAGCAAGGTTGTCCAAATTATTCGCGCTTCACCCTTCCTGAGTACAGGTGGGTCCTACGCGACGAATAATTTGGACAACCTTGCTCCTGAGTAAATAAAAAATGGACAATATACCAGCAAAAAAATCACTCGGGCAAAACTTTTTGAAATCAAAAGTAGCTTTGTCAAAAATGCTTGAGGCCGGTGAAGTGTGTGATAAGGATATTATACTCGAGGTAGGACCAGGAAAGGGGATACTGACGGAAAGACTTCTGGCTAAAGCCTTGAAAGTGATAGCCGTGGAAAAAGATTATCGATTAATTGAGCTACTAAAAGATATATTCTCAAAACAAATTACGGAAGATAAACTGATTCTGTTAAGTAAAGATGTTTTGGATTTAATTCCAGAAAAATTTAAATTGTTTGGTAATAGCTACAAAATAATCGCCAATATTCCTTACTACATCACCGGACAATTCTTACGTCAGTTTTTGGAAACAGAAAACCAGCCTGAGCGAATAGTAGTGATGGTGCAGAAAGAAATTGCGCAAAGGATTATCGCCAATAACCCAAACAAGGTGGGGGAGAAGAAGGAGAGCTTACTTTCAATTAGTGTAAAAGCCTTTGGGACACCTAAGATGATTATGAAAGTTGATAAGGAAAACTTTTCACCAGCTCCCAAGGTAGACTCGGCTATCCTCCTGATTTCAAACATTTCAAAAGAGTTTTTCTTCAAAAACAATATAACTGAAAAAAGATTTTTTGAGATTCTTCACGCTGGTTTTGCCCATAAGCGGAAAATGCTTATCGGAAACCTCAAGACAGTAACAGGGCCGGAAGAAAATTTGGTAGAAATATTTGCCGGCTGTAATATCCCAATAAAATCACGGGCAGAAGAACTAAGTCTTGAAGATTGGGCTAAATTAGGCCAAAAGATATAATCAAAAAGCACTCACCGAGCGGTGAGTGTTTTTTGATTTGATAAGTTAAGGTAATAACTACCAACTAATAAGGCTGTCCACACTACCTAGATCTCCAAGAGCATCTAGGATTTGGTCTAGAATAGCATCGTCATTATCCTCAGCACAGGCCTCATCTCCAGGCTCCAGTTTTGTGACAACACCTATCGGTAGATCAGTCCTATCCATACAAACAAGACCGGGTATTGCATTACCCAAGACAGTATCGCCTTCTGAGACACTTCCGATAAAGTTGATTACGTAACCATCCATTGGTCCATATAGCTGGCTAACATCGCTATCTCCACACTGAGTAACTGCGAAGAAAGGAACGTATACATCAGGGGAAATTTCACATTCTCCTGACTCGGTGACTAGACCTCCAAACCAACCGAAGCTGTCAGTATCTGAGTCATCATCTGTCGAGTCCGTATCATCATCGGTCGTGGTGGCGGTTGTGGTTGAAAAACGACCATTACACTGTCTCTCAGCTTCCTCCTCAGTTTCGGTGATTGAAGCCGTACAACTAGCGGACAGGTTTGAAGAACCAGAGGTAACACTTACAACGGCAGACTTAGAACCAACGGTGGAATAAGTTTTTGAAAATGTAGACCTGGTACTAGAGAGGCTGTCCGTACCAGACCAAGAGTAAGTATAGGTGCCAGTACCACCAGAAGCGGTAGCGGTCCAAGTTATAGCATCGCCTAGGGTTACAGCGTAAGGATTAGCAGCACAACTAACTTGGAGTGCCTGAGCGGCAGCGGCATTAACCACGACACTACAGTTTGCGGTTGCTGTCTGAGTACCAGAAGTAACAACTACGCTCTGAGATACAGTTCCGGCCGTATCACTTTGCATCATGCGTGACGGGTTATGATTAGTGGCATCACCATTCCAGACATAACTATACGTACCAGTGCCACCTAGAGGAAACACAGTCCAGGTTATTGTTGATCCTGTTGTCGCTGGATTAGGATTAGCGACACAGCTAACCTGAAGGGTGGTGGAAGCGACATCGGCAGCACTAACCACCGTTGAACAATTAGCGGTTCCGGTTAGTGAGCCAGAGGTAACATTCACCGTGGCGGTCTTGGTACCAGCAGTAGTATATGTTTTCGAGCTTGGATTACTGCTACCGGTGGCATCACCAGACCAAGAATAAGTATAGCCACTAGTGCCTCCAGAAGCAGTGGCCGTCCATACAGCACTCAAGCCCCCAACAGCCGGAGCCCCGGAACAGCTGACTTGTAGGGAAGAGGTGGCGACTATGTTACTGACAGCATTGACGAGGGCCAAACAGCTGGCGGAAGCAGTAAGCGATCCAGAGGTAACACTGACCACTCCATTCTTAATACCAGTAGTAGTATATTGTTTTGAGACGTTCTTAGTTGAACCCGTCACATCTCCAGACCAGTCATAAGTATAGGTGCCATTACCACCAGTAACGGTAGTCTTCCAGGTCACTGAATTATTGACCGTGAGATTGTTTGGGTCAGCTAAACAAGAAACAGATAAGTTACTGTTAGTACTCGTCAGGTTTACGGCTACTGAATCGGTCACTGTTCCATAAGAACCGGTACAGGTGATAGCAAAGATACCTGAGCCTGTAACGCGAATAGCTTCAGAGCCAGAAAGAGGCTTGACGGCAGTTAAACTATGGCAGGAAGTGACGTTGGAAGAAGTCCAGGAAAGAGTAACATCAGTAGCCGAGACAATAGAAATAGGGCCATTTAAGCCATTGATTTTTATATCAACAGATGGTACCCGAGGGGTAATTGCGGGGACATTTCCTCCTGTGGTTGACCCGCCACCTGTTGTTCCACCAGTTGATCCGCCGGTTGAAACAGTAGCGCAACCGAGAGCCGAACGAGCCTGATTAGCCTTGCCTGGGACGATAGCTCCGATATCGATCAAAAGATTCACAAACTGACAGGTAGTCATTGAAGATCCGGTATTTGGGGTTCCTGTCGTTGTGGACTGGACATAAGCAGCGGTCCCAGCGCCGGCTCGGCTTTGTGGCAAACCCACAGAAGCATAGGTATTCATCACACCGATCAACAAATTAAGCTTGGTTCTAGTTAATCTACCTACGTATCCCGTTCCAGCCATTAAACCGGCCGGAGTCAGAATCACATCCCGGTATTTAGTCTGAAATTTAATCACGGAGGCTTTAGTCAGGGGTCCAAAATAGGTGGATTCCTTACCAGCTGACCCTGGGCCAGTAGCGGCGATAACAGTATCAACGTCGGCATTTAACAGTTTCTGTAGCTCTAAAACATCCGGGTCAGTATCACCAACCTGTAAATCCTTCCTAAAAGAAAAATCTACAGCGACAACAGCCCTCAAGCTTCCAATATTTTGGGCTTGAGCCTGACTGGAAAAAGAGACCAGGCTGATTAGCAGGGTCAAAATTATTAAAAGAGGAGAAGCGAACGATATTATTTTTTTCATATTATAAAAAAATTTTTAAATTAATAAATTCTAATAAAAATCACGATTGTATTTTACCATAGATGTTTGATATAATCTACAAGTATGTACAAGTACCTACCATCGAAAAGATTTATTTTAATACTTCTTTCAATTATTATAGCTCTGGGTCTAGTTTACACACCTTCTCTCCTAAAAAAACGACTAATTAAAAAAACCCCGCCTGCCGAAGTAACCACAGAAGCAGGAGTTCAAAAGATGCCCAGTCTAGATTCTGATAATGATGGGCTAAAAGATTGGGAAGAGACTTTACATGGAACCAATACTGAGAATCCAGACTCAGATAATGATGGAAC
>CAZOJH010000012.1:6279-9841 GCA_964580125.1 uncultured Candidatus Saccharibacteria bacterium
AAATAAAAGAAAAGCGTGACCCCTTGGTGGCTAACACCGCGGCCGTCGGTCAAGAGCCCACTGATAAGCTTACTGAAGAAGTAATCAGCGCCTTAAAAGAAGGAGTTGAAGACTTTGAGTCCCTTTCAACAACAGACAAGATAAGCCGTGAGCTACTTTTACAATATGTTAATACTGGAAAAATGGGCGTAACGCTAACCGAGGCGGAAAAACAAGCCATGATTGACAAGGCTTTTTCTTATTTACCTGAACTTACCTTTAAAGCCTCCAGCCAAAAGGATATTTTGATTTCTCCGGCCAGGGATCCAGAATCTTTACGAATTTATGCTAATAATATTGCCGAAATTATCTTAAACAATTTAAAAACCAAGACGGAAAGTGTGGAAACTATAATTACTGATGCTGATAAAATTGTTGATGACACAACTCTTAATGAAGAAATTCAAATAATTTTTCAAAGGTTTGATCCTCTAATAGAAAAAAATAAAAAATCTATTTCCGACTTGTTAAAAATAAAGGTCCCAGAAATATTTATTCAGGAACACTTACAATTACTAAACTCCTTTGAAGAAATCTTCGGGAAACTGGACCTGATACAAAAATCGGCCGATGATTTTATAATTGTGATTATGCTAAGGAGGGGGTACTACTTAAGTGTTGAAAAGCTAGCAACTTCTCTCCAAAAAATGACGGAGGCTTTGATCACTTCAAAAGTGACGTTTTCCACCGAAAAGGATTATGGCTATCAACTTTTTAATGTTATAATGTCTCTGCCTTAAAAAATGTTTTTTCTTAGTAAAAAAATTAAATTAACTTTTGTCTCCACCATAACACTTTTGGTTCTTTTTTCTATCACCCTTCCCCTAAATTCAGCTTTCGCCTTAATTGAGGGTAAGGATGATATTGTCAGGTCAAATACCGGGTCCATAAAAACCAACACCAAAGACACGGTGACCAATACAAATAGAATCGCCAAACTCCTAGCTGGAGAAGAAAGCGAAAAAGGAGCAGAATATTTCCGCCTCCAGGCGGTCACTAAACAGGTTGAGGTCAAAACCCTCTTAAGACAGGTGGCTTCTAGCACTGTTAAGTGGGTAAATTCCGGAAATAACGGTAACCCATTTTATGTTACGAATGCAGGAGTATATTTATCCAGCACCACTGATGGCACCATAAATACCTTCACAACCGACGATAAAACCCTGGATGGGGCCTGCGAATCATTTAAAACCCCCCTTAAACAAGCTATCGGCCTGCAGTATGATACTTTTGAAAAGAAAATAGAATGTACCTTTACTGATACTAGTAAAATGGACAAATTCAATTCTGGAGACTTTACCGGTGGTGGAGGCTGGGATTCTTGGGATAAAGCATTAACAACACAAAATAACTACTTGGCAATGCAAGTTGTAGCCCAAAGCGAGCTTGACCGGAGAATTGAAGCCAGTGTAAAAGCCGCTGAACTTAAGGCTACCTGGGGTAATGGCTTTATGCCATATGAAGATTGCGTTACTTTAGATGCTAATTGGGATAGAAACTACGATGGCTGTACCACACTGACATCAGGCTATCCAATGGCCGAAGCCTTGGTCAACGCCCTTAATTCCAATAGCAGGGTGATGGAAGTAGCAGCCGATTTTGGACAGCTTAAGGAGATAACCGATAAGAAAACCGAGATCTATGCAAAACCACCAGTATCAGTATCTTCTGCTGGCTTAGGGGGTAAAAAAATAAAAGCTGATGATGTTAGCGCCGCCTTTGATAACTATATTAATGATTTAAATGGAGATGCTGATGGGGATGGGGACGGTGCTGATGGAACGACTCCAAGTGACACGAGTCCTGTTGATTTAAGTGCATTGCCTAGCAATACAGATACAGACACAGATGCTACTATTGATACCAGTAGTCTACCGGATACAAATAATATAACCAATCTAACGGAAATTGGTAACAATCCTTATGTTTCTGACACAGACACTACAATTAACTTCAGTCTTTCCCTCACTATTGATGCTACCACTAATCAGGTAACCCGTATTGAGAGAGATACCACCATAAAGCTAATTGACCTCCAGACAGCTATTGAAGCCAGATATTATAACGCTCAAAATAATATAGACAATCTACTAAATGCTACGAGAGACGCTTTTGCTTCATCTTCTGCACCTGTCTGTACCGCTGACATTAAATCAGCAATTATAAATCAAATTGAGGGGGTAATACCTTATGACAAAACAATTGCCGGAAATCTCCCTTGGAATAAGGCTGATGTGGCTTCTTCCTCGGCTATTGCCTTAAGCAATATAACCGCCCTGACAGTGGCCAGGATGGCCATCGTCGCCGATCCTACCAGTGCACAATCAATTGCTTTGGTTCAATACATCATCAACCTCCATACCATGCATTCCAATACCGAGGTGACAAATTATTCAGCAAACGGTATATCGTTTAATCCAATTAAAAACTGGGTAGTCAGTAAGATAAATACTTTTGGTGGCTCCGCTATCTGTAATATCACTAGAAGTCCGTTTACCACTTGGGGGATTTAATATTTGATAGATAAAAAAGTATTTTTAAGGTAAAATGTAGGTAGCTGTTTAAAACGGGGTTTAAATTTAAATACCGATAGATATAAATGAAGAAGATTTCTTCAAAAATTATTATATTTTTATCACTTACTCTTGTCCTTTGGGGTGGGGTAAATTTGGCTTATGCTCAGGACGCCACTGACTGTGCCGGAAAGACCGGTGATGCTTACAAGGCCTGCTTAAAATCCACTATGACGGCCGCTAATGCCGTTAGAGAAAGTACCGCTGCTACCGCCGAAAGTTGGGATGCACTTTATAAAGGAGTTGAGGGTATCGGCAACCTAGCAAATGGAATATTAAAAACCGTACTGGTGGTTATTGCCGGCATATTTCAATATGCAATAATTCCGGTGTTAGGGGTGCTGGTAAAACTGGTAGCTATGTGCCTAGACACCGCACTTCTATTTACTCTAGATTCTGATAATATCAAAGGAGTACAAAAGGCTATTGGTAACACTTGGTCAATAATCAGAAATGTCCTTAATATTACTTTTATTTTTGTCTTACTCTTTACCGCTTTAAAGACGATCATCGGCGCCTCGGATGCTAATACCAAAAAAACACTGGCCAATGTTATCATCGCTGCCCTCCTTATTAACTTTAGCTTATTCTTTACCAGAATATTCATTGACGCCGGTAACATCTTAGCTACCGCCTTATACAATTATGTTACCGAAACAAAGACAATATCCGAGGCGGTGGCTGGTACTCTTGGTTTGGGGTCCATTTTTGCTACAACGGGGATAGACTGTACTGCCTGTACACCGTTCTTTGTGGCCACGGCCCTTCAAACCTTTGTTATGCTAAGTGCCATAATAGTTTTGACCTATATAACTATGCTCATGCTTGCTAGAACTATCCTGTTGATTTTTCTTATGGTTCTTTCACCAATCGGTTTTATGGGGGACGTCATACCCAAAATATCAGAATATGCCAAGATGTGGCGGGAAAACCTCTACGGTCAAGTGATG
>CAZOJH010000013.1:0-1283 GCA_964580125.1 uncultured Candidatus Saccharibacteria bacterium
CTCCAACAGCCTGCAGATACGGTACCAGAGCCGTGAGTTGCTTGTGCTTACGCGCAATAATAGCTATATCCTCTGCTGCTTCCCCAGCTTCAATCCTCTTCTTTATTTCTCGAGAAATAAAATGATATTCATGCGCCACTGTTGGAAACTCACGATATATGATGTCACCAGACTGTAATTTGGGATTAGAAGAGACTAGATTCTTTTCAATTTCTGGTAAGAGCTTTTCTAAGCGTTCCTCCCCCTTCTTTATAATGTGTGAAGCTACATCCAAAATATCCTGCGTGGATCGGTAATTATCTGTCATGGTCACAATCTCCACTTCCCGGAACAATTTTTTGAAATTTAAAATATTAGAAAGCTCAGCTCCTTGAAATTTGTAGACCGCCTGATCATCATCTCCTACTGCCATAATATTTGGCCGACCTTCTACTACGGCCGCGTCTGTAATATAACGAAGCAGGCGCATCTGAGCGTCATTAGTATCTTGAAACTCGTCTACCAAAACATATTGATATTGTTCCTGGATTTCATAACGCAGGCCCTGATTATTTTTTAAGACCACTAACACGTCTAAAATCATATCATCAAAATCATAATACCCGCGTTCATGCATTGTAGTTTGATATTTTGTATAGATATCCGCTACAGCAAACATCTTATCCAAATTTATACTATCTTTAAGTAGACTCCGGCCGTTATCATCTTTTCGCAACCACTTCTGTTTCCAGACACTGAGTGGTGTCATTTTGCCGGTCTCGATAGCTTGGTCTACGGCTTTCCTTAAAGACTCGGTAATCACTACTGATAATGGCAGAAAAAAGTCTGAAATGAAATCACTTTTATCCTTCTCACATATTTTTACGAGTTTTTCGGCCACGGCACCGACCTTATTCAAATTTTCTTTGGTCAAACGGTCAGACAAGCAGTCACTCACTATAGAATCAATTTCAACTAAAGATTTTTTATTATGCTCTAGTATTTTTTTAAACTCTACTCCATCCAGGCCCGCTTTCTTTAAAAAACTGATAACAGCTAGGACATCTTTCAAATAGACGAAACCCTGCTCAGGGTGATAAGAACTAAAAGGATGATCGTGTGGTAACGTGTCAAATATCTCTTCCATAATCTGTACTTGAGAAAGCTCATCGGCAGGAGAAAAAAAAGCACCATTATAAAAATATGCCGGATAACGTTGTATTATTTCCACACAAAAGTTATGAAAGGTGTGTATCGCCACCAGGTAAGCTTCTGAACCAATCAATGTGGACAGACGTTTGCGC
>CAZOJH010000013.1:1293-9681 GCA_964580125.1 uncultured Candidatus Saccharibacteria bacterium
CCGCATATTCACCGTCGCTGATTCCGTAAAAGTCAGACACAAAATATTGGACGCTAGGACTTGCGTCCGCTCCAAAATATTGCCCACTCGCAGACTCAATATCTCCGTTTTACCACTTCCTGGTCCAGCCACTACAAGTAGTGGCCCTTCAATGGTATCCACTGCTTTTTTTTGCTTTTTGTTTAATTGTTTATATCTTTCACCAAAAGCCATACTTATATCTTAACACAAAAACACACAGAAAATTTACAAATAGAAACCGCCCTTAAACAGCTTGTTTTTGTCTAGAGATAACGTATAATTAATTTATGTTTAAACCATTTGCTGAAAGGAGTCAGGAAAAAATGAAAGAGGTATTATTAACGCGAGAAGCTGAATCACCAGCTGTACATTACTATATGATTCGTGGTGGAAAAGATAAAACCAATATTACCGTCTGGGAATGCGGAACAGTGGGTGGAGAATATATTAAGACTTATGGTCATTATCATGTGGGCAATATTTCTGAAACCTATTCCATAATTCAGGGAACGGGGGTTTTATTATTACAAAAAAGGAAAATTGGTAGTGATAGTAAACCGATAGACGATGAGATAGAAACTTTTAAAGCCATGACCGTAAAAGCCGGTGATAAAATATTTATTGAGCCTGAGCTTGGACACTTGATAGTCAATACCGGAAATATTTGGCTGGTTACCTCTGATGATAGCCCTGTATACCCGGATGATGTAGACCCAGTAGGCCTACCTGGTCATGCTGACTACGAGGCAGTAAAGAGGATGGGTGGCTTTGCCTACTTTGTGGTTGAGAAGAATGGAGTTCCTGCCCTCGTCAAAAATCCTAAATACAAAACAGTGCCAGAAGCTGAAATCATTTAGTCTCGGCTTTGGGTGTTGAGATTATTTCAAACTTATCATCTACTACCCAAACAGCCTGATTATCATAAATAAAGATTAAGGGCTGAGTAGTCTCTATTTCTGGTAATTCTGACACCATCAAAGCATTGCCTGGGGCCATTTCTTTGTTATTGGCGTGAGGCATAATCATAAAGTTAATCCAGCCTAAACCGCTTTTGTCTTTCATTTTATCTACAAATTCTTTTTCTTCTGGATCGAAGGCACATAAGGTCATATCCTGTGCCATAATCATAGAACCAGCACTGGTACCGGTATAAATAATTTCTTCTTTTTTAACATAATCAGTGAGTAACTTGTCTAAGCCTCTCTCTCTTATTAGCCAAATTAAATAAATAACGCTTCCACCACAAAAATGTATAATGTCCGATTCTTCAAGGGCTTTAGTAAAATCAAGTTTGGTAATGTCTCGAAGATCGATGCCTACTACTTCACAACCAAGTTTGACAAAAGCCTCGTGGTCAAGTTTTAGCCACCACTTATCCCCCTTTATTTTATCTGCAGCGTTCGCGATAAAAATAACCTTCTTACCCTGAGTTCCACCAGGTACTTTATCTTTAAACAATTTGGCCGTCTTATCAAAAGCGGAAGCTAAAAATAATTTCATAAAACTATATTATCACAATAACTAGAGTTTTACCTCTACCTCATGATTTTTCTCATCATCGACAAGATTAATAATGTGTTTAGATAAAACAGTACCATCTAATGTTATTTTTTTGAAGCGTTCGTCATCATTTGAACTATTTAAAACGTGAATATTATATTTTGTCTTTTTATAAGTATAGACCAGAGAAAAATCTGTCCATTCCCTTGGAATACAAGGTTTAATCTCCATTGTATTCCCTTTAATCTTCAAACCTAAAATATTTTCCAAAATCGTCCGGTACATAACACCAGCTGACCCTGTGTACCAGGTCCAACCCCCACGACCGGCAGTCGCTGGTTTAGCATAAATATCGGAAGCTACAGCATAAGGCTCTACTCGATACAGATTAGCTTTGTTTATATTAGCTGATCTCTTAATTGGATTCACACTATCAATAATCTTCATCATAGATACTGGGTCTTTTAATTCAGCAAAGGCTTGCGCTGACCATAGAGCAGCATGATTATACTGAGCTCCATTTTCTCTAACCCCAGGTGGATAATCTTTTATATAACCAGGATCTATAAGCGAATCCCTCAACGCTGGGGAAATTAGCAACAACAAGTCATCTTGAAAGAGGTTTTTTAGGACAGAATTCATCGCCATTTTACTTCTATCTAATCTAGCCGCCTTTGATAAAACTGACCAAGATTGTGAGATAGAATCTATCTTAAACTCCTTGTTTGAAACTGAGCCTAAAGGAGTACCGTTATCAAAAAATGCTCGCTTGTACCATTTACCATCCCAAGCATTGCGTTCTAGTGAAAGCTTTAAATTCTTTGCCGTTGTCTCGTAGCGTTTAACCCTTGAGAGGTCTCCCCGAGCCCTAATGTGTGGTATAAATCCCTCTATCACCGAATACAAAAACCATCCCAACCAAATACTTTCACCGATTCCCTTTTCCCCAACCTTGTTTAAACCATCATTCCAATCCCCTTTACCGATAATAGGTAAGCCATTTTTACCAAAAACAAAAGTCTTCTCTATTGCTCTAAGACAATGATCATATAAATCATGCTTTTCCTCCGTCACCTCAGGCACCCCGGCCCAATTTGGGTTATTAATGAAATCCAGAAGCGGAGCTTTCATGTAAGGTATCTTTTCATCAAGAATCTTTAGATCAAGAGTAGCATCTAAATAAAAGCTGACAACGTATGGTAACCATAGCTGCTGATCGGAAAAAGTAGTCCGAATACCAAAAGAGTTATGATCATGCCACCAATTCATAGCATCACCCTCCAAAAATTGATGCTGACTAGCTTTTATAATAATCTCCCTTGTCATCTTTGGACTACTCCAGACCAGAGCCATGGAGTCTTGTAACTGATCTCTAAAACCATATGCACCTGAAGGCTGGTAATAACCGGTCCGAGCCATGAGACGTGAAGAAATGAGTTGATACAACAATCTAGAATTAAATAAAACATTTATTGATTCGTCTGGTGTTTTGATTTGAATCTTATTAAGCCGGTTATTCCAGTCTGACATAACTTCATTTAGAGAAGATTCGCAATGAAGAATATTCCTATATTTTCTCACTAGTCTTTGAATTTCAGTAATTGAATGACCACCACCAAGTAAGGCAATAATTTCTATATCTTGACTAGGTCCAAGCTCAAAGAAAGTCTCGAGGGCAACGCAGTGATCCACATCATCCTGAATAAGATTTGACAGCTTATCTCGTCGCATAGCGCTCGGATTAGCTATTTGTCCTCCCTTACCCAAAAATTCATCCCGATCATTAGTTACCAGGCTTTTTCCACCGTCTAAATCAACAAAAGCTAGAGATTTCTTAAAAGATTCCCCGTAAACGTTTTTGATAAATATAGCTCCGGTCTCTTCATCAACTGTGGTTTTTAAATAATCTTTTGTATCTTCTCTGCTTGCACCACCTAGAGATATTTCAAAAAATCCGGTAAGTGATAACTTTTTTGTTACTTTTGAGATGTTGGTGAACTTAAATTTAATAATTTTAACACCATCAACCGCTGGAACAAAAGTCAACATTTCTTGGTTAATTCCTCTGCTTCGGTGTTCTATTTTAGAATAACCAAAACCATGCTTAACGGTATAGGTGTGGGGACTTATGATAGGTAGCGGAGTTGGACACCAAAATTCACCAGTTTCCTCATCACGAATGTAAAACACCTCGCTGCTTCTATCAGTAAGTGGGTCATCAATCCTCTTTGTCAGGCGGTTATCATAACTATCGGAAAGCCAGGTGTACATCGAGCCACTCTCGGTGATAATGAAACCAATATCCTTATTGGAAATAATATTTACCCAAGGAGCTGGAGTATAAAGCGACTTTTCATAATTAATATTCATTACGTATTCCTTATCACCTTCAGCAAAACCACCAAGGCCATTGTAAAACTTAAGATTATTAATATCGGGGAAGATATCCTTTCCAGACGAGGCAATCTTCTTAACCGGCTTCAAATAACTAGCTGGAGTCCTGGAGCTTGATTGCAAAATAGACAGTATTTGTTGATCGATGGTTCCCAATTTGCTATCAATAACTACTTTTGCTAAGGAAATGAGATTCTTCTTATCGTGTGAGACCATATGAGAAGTCCGGAGGTGAAAAACCCCACCAGGTATGGCCCTGCTGGCTGGTGATTGATTATAACGAACAAGAAAATCAACTTCATCCTCAAAAGATTTAATATAGCTCGAAGGATATTCATTTAAAAGGACTAGATCATGAGCGACACCTTTGTATTTTAAATATTTATGACAAAGGAGTAGGTTTTTAACTAGGGCTAGATCATTCATATCATAAAACCGAACTACAAATATTGGTAAATCACCAGAAATACCCAAACGCCATAATGTTTGGACGGCTGCTTCACCTGCTTCAGTCTCTAGTTTCTTAACCTTTTGAGAATAATGCGGTGATAAGAGCCTAGAGGCCAAAGCTTGATAATTCAAGGCTTGTTCGGATGACAAGCCTAAACTGTTTATAACATCATATCCATGCTTGTCAGATTTTTTTATAGCTTGCTCAACCTCTCCTTGATTAGAATACTTTTTTAAGTTTTTAATTATTTCTTCCTTAGATAATCCAAAAATATTGACGTAAGTAATGGTTGCAGTTTCGTTAGGCTTTAACTCAATTTGATTTTGAAAGCAAAAAACCGGCTCAAAATTATGACCCAGAGCAGACTTCATTTTTTCTTGGTGAATTGAAAAGATATCTGGCGTACGTAGCGAACCTCCCCGAGCAATAAACTGTGATCTGTCAGTGGTGTGAATAAACTCCGACTTTTGCGAAGAAGAAAACGCCTTATGGGCAAAATACAAATTAGTGTTTCTTTCTGCTTTATTAGGTCGAGCATAGATTAAGGCATTATATTTTTGCAAATATTCAGACTTAATGAACAGCTTTTCGAAGGCTGTATGATGTAAGTCCTCATTCGGTTTAGATAATGAGACTTCACCATAACTAGTAACCTTAAGATTCTTTTTATCTTTACTATGATTTGTTAGAATCAGGGAGCGAAATTCTACATTACTATCAGAGGCTATAGCTACAGTCAGTGAGCTTTCGACCTCATTGTGAATTTTATTAAATCGAGCCTTATTTTCAAAAAACTCAATCTTATTTTTACCAAGAGAAATACCAGTTGGCTGGGTGGTCGCTGACCAAAGGTTGTTTTTTTCTGTATCATACAGATATATAAATTGACCCCACGGCTCAGCAACTGTATCTTCCCTAAATCTAGTCAGAGACAAGTCAGAGACCCTACTTCCCCCCGCTCCAGTATTACTAATATTGACAGTTTGTGATCCATTTGATAAAAATGCCCGTCTTGGATAGGAGGTAAATATAGGTATAAATTGTTTAGCCTCAACTTTATCAGCCCGTGTCGTCAAATATTCCGTATGTAACCTCTCTAGATTTTTAATAGGTCTAGCGGGGATCGAAGACGGTATTTTCTCTTCAAAAAGAGTATCCAGGGATTCCACCCTAGGGTCAGAAGCAAAAAGGAAATTTATCCTGTCATGGTTTACTTGATTATTTAAAGCCTGGAGAGAAAAACCCTGGTGATGAGCATAATAGATCCTAGCTGGTATACATATTTTTTTTGAATCTTTATTATCAATATTTGAAGTATAATCAATAGCATCATAAAAACCATATCGACCAAAAAACCTTGACTTAATCATTGTCCTCAAGTTAGCAATTGCGGCCTTCGGTTTAAAGGCAAGAGACATTATTGTCGTATAAGGGGCAACAACCAAATAGTCTTTTAAGTCGCGTTTAAAACCAAGGGCTGGGTGACCAAAAATCTGGTACTGATAATTATTATTTATATCCATTGCAGAGTAGGCTGACTCACCCATTCCCCAGGGTACTTGATATTTTTGACCATATTTTATATGACCTTCAATTGCTAACTTGGCAGTATGACCGAGAAGTGACTCCGTGTGAACCTTAAAAAATATTAGGGAGGTCAAATATTCAAAAAGTGACCCACCCCAAGAAGATAATAAAACATTATTCGACCCCAGTCTTACCAACTTACGTCCTAAATAGAACCAATGTCTTATCGGTACTACTCCTTTTAAGATAGAAACGAAACTAACTGAATTAGCAACAAAAAAAAAAAAATCGTAATAAGAATTATCAATTTTTTGATAAGTGACATTATAACCAATATGGAATAAACCGCGTTCCTTATTGTACAAGAAGGAAAAATCAGCTTCATCAAAAAACTTATCTAGAGTAGAGATAACGCACAAATATTCGGCCTTGTCTTTTAGAGCCCTATTTTCAACCAAAACAAGTTCCTTGAGCATCAGATGATACCAGCGTTCAACGTTCTCTTTTTCCCTACTATCCAAACCGGCTCCGTGAATTAAAGATACAAAGTCTAAATCTTCAATTTCCTGTCTGAAGGACTTACACAGATATTCGAGTGACGGGACAATATCCAGTTTTAGGGAAATATTACTAATAGCCTCCGTAAGAGAATTATTCTTCTTTTCATTACGGATAGCGGGCCTCTCCCTAAAGATGCGATAAAAAGATATGAAGATATTCAGTTCATCTATTTGCTGTTTCAGCAGAGTATTGAAATGCTCCATACTGGAATAAATACTCGCTGAGGCGACTTTATTTAATCCCAAGTTAAGATTACTTATTATTTTCTTTAACTTTTCATTAACTTCAACTAAGTCACCAAGGGTTTTAGTTAGATATCCAACAGAACTTGATTCCTGACTATACAAATACTTTTTCAAAATTAGCTTAGCCTCATTATAGATATGGCGTGCTTGTCTTTTTTCAGATGACATAACACTTGCATCTTTAATAATCAGGCTAGCATCTTCTGCTAAAACTGCCAAAATATCGCCTAAACCAGCCAAACAAGACTTATTAATAATCGGTTTACTCATCGTATCTAGAATCCCTTGCTTTAGAGTTATTATTGCTAATAAGAGATTTGCGCTATCCACGCTAGAAATATATTTAGGATTTAATGGCTGTAAGGTGCGTACATCATACCAGTTATAAAAATGACCCTTAAACCGCTCCAGAGAATCTAAACTTTTTACTAATTCTGATGTTCGCCTTAAAAAGTTTGAAATGCTGATATAACCAAAATCGTAAGCTGACAAATTTGATAAAAGATGCATCCCAATATTTGTAGGTGAGGTTGCTGCCTGAGAATTTGTTATTGGCTCCTCCTGATAATGATCAGGAATAAGATAATTACCATCCCGGCTAGGTTGTTCCAGGAAAAATCTAGCCGAACGGCAAGCAATCTTTCGTAAAAGTTTTATATCATTAGTCTGATAAACATGCGGCTTATCTCTACGGCTAATTTGGTGAGCGACCAACGGAGCAATGATCCACAGAATCAAGGTGAGATAAAAACAAAAACCCTCATTAAAATTAAGTAAAGAAATAAAAAGTACAAGAGAAATAACCTCCGCTGGTAACATCAAATAAATAAATTCTCTTATAGTTCCTTTTATGTTTTTTGAGACTTCGTGAGAAATTTGCCATCGAAGCATATTTTTATGGCTGATAACCATTCGAAACAGAGAGATGGTGACTGCCCGTGCTGAGATAGTAGCCTGGTCTAAAAGGAAGATAAAGCGGTAGATGATTTGCCAGATAACTGAGTCCAGATTACCGAAGACGCTACTGATTTTTGCAAATAAATTCATCTCTTTTGGCCACTCAAAGAATCTGAACAGATAAGAGATGATAAAAGGAGAGCCAATAACCAACATAATATAAACTAACGAAAAATAATAGTAGCTTGAAAAAGATAAATAAGAAGTAACTAGAAATAAAATAGAAAAAATAGGAATAGTGCTTCGACGTAAATTGTCAAAAATTTTCCATTTATCACTTAAAATAAATTTATTATCTTTTGCTCCACCGTTTTTTAACCAACCAATAATTTGCCAGTCACCTCTAATCCAGCGATGCATTCGCAGTATATATTCCTTATAGCTTTCTGGAAATCCTTCAAATAAAAAGATGTCAGTTGCAAAACCTACCCGCGTATACAAACCTTCAAGCAAATCATGACTCAATACCTGGTTTTCTGGTATTCTATCTCCAATAGTTGCTTCCATTGTATCTATATCATAAATCCCCTTACCGTAAAATATACTATTGTTAAAGAGATCTTGATAAACATCGGCCACGGGTCCAGAATAAGAATCTATTCACATGGCCGAAGAAAACAAACGAGAGAAAACGGTAGCCCGAGCCTGACTAAACTTTGTTGTCATTCTAGGTTGGATTATCCCATAACCACGCACAACCCTCCCCGACAAAGCGTCAATAACCGGTCTATT